>JAAZLZ010000371.1 GCA_012799075.1 Bacillota bacterium | reverse complement strand
GTTTTGTCAATAGGACCAGGGGTTGACAAAATAGTTGACAGAGCCGATTGTACTCCTTCAGGGGCCGATGGATAACCGCGGCCAGCAGTCCCCCTGCCGGGCGGACATACTAGAAAGCCCCCGGCGATGCGGGGGCCTCCAACTACAATAGTTCCGCGCTGCATTCCATGATGGCTTCCCGCAGGGCGGTCATTCCGTCCCGCAAAGCCTCTTCGGTGATGATCAGGGGCGGATTGATCTTGATCGTGGACGATCCTGGCCCCACTGGAGCGAAGAGCATTAGGCCTTTTTCCACGGCCCGCTGCACTACCGCCAAGGCCAAGGCGGGAACGGGATTCTTCGTGCCCGGCTCAACTAGGCCGATGGCTCCCACCAGTCCCCGGGTGCGGATGGGCCAGATGATGTCGGGGCAGGCTTTGGCAATTGCCTCGGCCTCTTCCTGCAGGACCGCCTCCAGGGCTTGGGCCTTGTTGACCAGGTCTTCTTCTAAGATGAGCTCAAGGTGGGCCAGGGCCGCGGCACAACTGATGGGGTTGCCGCTGTGGGTGTTGGTGAGGGCCCCCGGCGGGAACTGGCGCATAATCTCCCCCCGCCCGATGACCGCGGACAGGGGCAGACAGCCGGAAATGCCTTTGCCGCAGCAGATAAGGTCGGGCACCACCCCATAATGCTCGAAGGCGAAGAACTTGCCCGTCCGGCCGAAGCCCGCCTGCACCTCATCAAAGGTCAGCAGAATCTTGTTTGCTCGGCACCACTCGGCGAGCCTTTCAACATAGCCCTTAGGCATGAACCGGGCCTCGCCCCCTTGGTAGCTTTCGGTGATCACCCCGGCCAAACGTCCCTGGTAGTCCTTCCCTCCCAGGCGCTCCTCGAGGAAGGACAGGAAATGCTGGAAGCATTCTTCCTCACAGTTATCATAACCTTCCTTGCCCACGGGACAGCGGTGGCAGTCGGGGAAGGGAGCCTGGTGGATGTCCGGGTCCAAGTTGACGATCCACTCTTTTAAGGAAGGAGTGCCCCCGATCTGCTGGGCGCCGAGGGTGCGCCCATGGAAGGCCGCTTCAAAGCAGACAACCCCGATCTTCTTCTTGCCCCCCTGACCTTGGCCAAAGGTGCGCATGAGCTTAAAGGCATGCTCGGTGCTTTCCGAGCCGGTGGTCAACAGAAAAACAACATCAAGCCCGGCAGGAGCCGCCTCTTTGAGCTTCTCGACAAAGCGGGCCCGGGGTTCGTTGGCAAACAGAAAGGTGTGCCACACGCCTGTATCTAGCTGCTCTAGCATCGCGTCATACATCTTCTCCCGCTTGTAGCCGGCATTGGCAACAAGGACCCCCGAGGTGAAGTCCACCCACTTGTTCCCTGCCCGATCGTAAATGGAGAAGCCCTCGGCCCGGTCCCAGACGATGGGCGGCTGGCTGACGGTGGCCCGGGGCTCGGCCTTGCGAAGCCTCTCTAGAACAGGCACCGTCTCAGGAGCGGGGATCTTCGTCTTGATCCTGCGATAGGGCGTATTTACCTCGGGTACCTCTCTCGGCTGCCAGTTAAACTCCACTGCATCTACCCCCTCTTTATGCTGGTTTCCTAAAACGCATCCTTGGGATGAACAGAAGCGGTTCGGGCACAACTGGGACTATTCTTGGGTTATACTTCTTCTTTGATAAAACTATTACCTTCTATTGCCCAAATTCCAGCGAGGAGGAATCGGCCAAAGGCCGTCGAACAGGAAATTTGATTACAGGGAGGAATCGGCGTGCAGGAGCTTTACTTAGAGGTCACCACCAGATGCAATCTAGCTTGCCGGACTTGCGTCCGCAACTCATGGCAGGAGCCCCTGGGGGATATGGATCAAGGGACCTTTGCCCTGCTCCTTCGGAGCTTGCCCCAAACCCTAGGGAAGGTCCAGATCGCAGGTCTCGGGGAGCCCCTCTGTCATCCCGACTTGATCTCGATGATCCAGCAGCTGAAAACAAAGGCCAACGAGGTGGAGCTCATCACCAACGGCCTTCTCCTTGACCAGCAGATGGCCCGGTCCTTCCTGAAGGTTGGCCTCGATCGGCTGATTTTGTCCATCGACGGGGCCGAGAAGGAGACCTACCGGCAAATCCGGGGCGGGAGCCTTGCGAAGCTGCTGGGCAGCCTGGAAGGGCTGAGCGAGTTAAAAAAGAGCCGCCAGTGCAGCCATCCTAAGATCGGATGCGAACTGGTGGCCATGAAGGACAACATCGAAGAGATCCCGGCCTTGATCGAGCTGGTGAAAAGGCGCGGGGTTGAGTTTTTGATTGTGACCAACGTGCTTCCCTACACCGACGACATGAAAGGCCAGATCCTTTACGGGGAAGCTTTCTTGCGGGGGCTCCCAAGCCGCACGGACCCGGGGGCCCCCTGGGAGCGCATCCGTCAGAAAATGGGAGATATGCCGGCTTCCCTGCCTGCCATCACATGGGAGCAAAGCAGCCGCTATTGCCGCTTCGCCAGGCGCAGGGCCCTAGCCGTCTCCTTTAGAGGCGAGGCAGCCCCCTGCTATCCCCTCCTCCACTCTTATCCCTGCCACGTCTTCGACCGGGAAAAGTCCATCCATAAACATATCCTGGGTGACATCCATCAAGAATCCCTGGCCGCCATCTGGCAAGCCTACCAGCCCCTGCGGGCCCGGCTGGACGCCTTTGCCTTTCCCGACTGCCCAACTTGCAGCGGCTGCGACATGGTCGAAGCCAATCTGGAGGACTGCTGGGGCAACAGCCCGGCCTGCGGCGATTGTCTGTGGGCTGCGGGAATCATTCAGTGTCCATGAACTCCCACTGGAAAAGTTCATCATC
>JAAZLZ010000370.1 GCA_012799075.1 Bacillota bacterium | reverse complement strand
TGTTCAACGCTTACACAAAGCATTACTACCTGATGGACCAAGCATATCGGAAGTTTTATGTGGCCTATGATAAAGCCAAAAACCCCGAGCTGCTCAAGGGAGTCCGGGCCCGGGTTGAAGGCATCTACGCAAATTGGTTTCTCCAGGAGCTTGGAATGGAGTGGAGTGACAAGATCGAGCAAGAGCTCTCCGAATGGCAGCGACTAGACAGGGAGATTGACCAACAGCATCTTTTTTTTGAAGGCATTAAGCCCCACCTGATGCGAGATGGTCGAGTGTTTGTCATCATCGCCGACGCATTGCGTTATGAAGCCGGAGTAGAACTGGCCGAAAGGCTGCAGAGTGAGTTTTCAGGGGAGACGAAGATTGAATCTGTGCAAGGTGTACTCCCTTCGGTAACGTCATTAGGAATGGCCGCTTTACTTCCCCATAAGACACTTGCCATCGGTCCTAAAGGAACTGGCCTTATTAATGGGGAAGCCACCGAAGGACTCCTCCGCAGGGAGGCGATCTTGGCTGGATCCGGCTATGAATCAAAGGCTATGCTGCTTAGGGACATCATGGCAATGACCACGGATGAAATGCGTTCCGCCCTTGACGGAATCAAGCTGGTCTACATATATCAGGATAGAATCGATGACACCGGGCATCACCATAACGAATCGGAAGTATTTCAAGCAGTTGAGGACACCATCAGCGAAATAATCGACGGAGTACGGGCCTTGCGCAATAAGGTCAGCGCCACCAATATCTATATCACCGCGGATCACGGGTTTGTTTACACCAGAGATGTGCTAGGTGAAAGCGACAAGCTGGCGGCTCTATTTGAATCCGGCATAGAACGGCGCTACGCATTGGCCAAAGCTCCAGTCTCGGATGCCGGAGTAGTCTCAATCAAACTGCGCCATCAATCCCAAGAAGGTGACGACCTGTACCTGGTGGCTCCCCGGAGCTACATCCGCTTTAAAAAGCAAGGTCCAGGGTTAAACTTCGTCCACGGTGGTCCCAGCCTGCAAGAGATAGTCCTCCCTAAGATCTGGCATTGGAACGATAAGGCCGGCAAGCGCCCTGCCGCCAAGGTGAATTTGGAGCTTAGAGCATCAGCATATCGCATCACAAACCGGGTATTCACGTTGGAGTTCCTGCAGGAACATCCTGTCGGGGACGCATGGCTGCCAAGAACGGTTATTGCCAAATTCGTGGACGCAGACGGCCAGCCTGTATCAGACCAGGTTGTAATTATCGCTGATCGCACCAGCAAAGATCGCAACGAGCGGTTATTCCGCGCACGATTCACCCTCAGCGGCACCCAGTTTGACAAGAATGCTGATTACTACTTGGTGCTTGAGGACCCAGATGAGCGGGTGGAAAAGATCTTGTTCAAGCGCAAGTTTCGGATTGACTTGACCATTGCCTTTGGATTTGACTTCTAGCTAGGAGATGGGAAGATGTCTTTGACGGAGTTAGATATCAAGCTCAACGAACACTTCAGTGGTCGGGTGGTGCGCAAGGATCTCACCAAGAAACTAAAGGAAGGCGCCAATGTGCCTGTCTATGTCCTTGAGTACTTGCTAGGCATGTACTGCGCTACCGACGATGAAAGTGCCATCGAATCCGGTATAGCCACAGTCAAGAACATCCTGGCTGATAATTTCGTACGTCCGGATGAAGCGGAGAAAGTCAAATCTAAGATCAGGGAACTTGGCCAGTACACCGTCATCGACAAGCTGACGGTGAAACTCAATGAGAAGCGAGATGTCTACGAGGCGGAGTTCTCCAACCTGGGACTGAGGAGCGTAGATGTGCCTGTCAACTACGTTCGGCAATATGACAAGTTGCTGGCAGGCGGCATCTGGTGCCTGGTGAAGATGGAGTATTACTACGATGAATTTGAGCGTAGTCGAAGTCCCTTTATCCTTACCAACCTGACTCCAATCCAAATCCCCACGATGGATATCAATGAAATTCTGGACAAGAGGGGTCATTTCAGAACAGAAGAATGGATCGATATCTTGCTCAGGTCGATCGGACTCGAGCCGACCAGATTCGAATATGGCGTGAAGTGGCACATGCTGCTGCGACTCGTTCCCTTGGTTGAAAACAACTATAATCTATGTGAATTGGGTCCGAGAAACACCGGCAAATCCTATGTCTATAAGGAGATATCCCCCAACTCCATTTTGGTTTCAGGCGGCCAAACGACTGTGGCTAACTTGTTTTACAACATGAGCACCAGGCAGGTGGGCCTAGTGGGCCTATGGGACTGTGTAGCCTTCGACGAAGTTGCCGGGATCCAATTTAAGGATAAAGACGGGATTCAAATCATGAAGGACTATATGGCATCAGGATCCTTTGCTAGAGGTAAAGAGCAGAAGCAGGCCGACGCTTCCATGGTGTTTGTGGGCAACATCAACCAAAGCGTAGATGCCATCCTCAAGACATCTCATCTGTTCGAACCCTTCCCGGAAGCAATGGCCACTGACACCGCTTTTTTTGACCGCATGCACTACTACTTGCCCGGCTGGGAAATACCGAAAATGAGGCCCGAGTTTTTCACCGATGGCTACGGATTCATAGTTGATTATTTGGCCGAGTTCTTCAGGGAAGTCCGCAAGCGTCCCTCCTACTCTGACTGCCTTGATGAATACTTCAAGCTGGGCAGAGATCTGAACCAACGGGATGTGATCGCTGTCAGGAAGACTGTGAGCGGACTGGCAAAGCTGATATATCCCGATGGCATAATCACCAAAGAACAGGCGGAAGAATTGCTGACCTATGCCCTGGTAGGGCGCAGGCGCGTCAAGGAGCAGCTTAAGAAAATCGGCGGCATGGAGTTTTATGATGTTCGCTTCTCTTACATAGACCGCGCTACTTTGGATGAGCAGTATGTATCGGTGCCAGAACAAGGCGCCGGCAAAATGATATCGGAAGGCGACCTTAAGCCTGGCCACTTGTTCACCGTGGGCAGAAGCGAGGGGGGAATGTTTGGGGTATTCAAGATCGAAACAGAGACGATAGCAGGTACAGGCAAATTCGAACCTGCCGGCTTGAGCTCAGCTAGTCGAGACGCGAAGGAGACTGTCAAGCTCGCATATAGATACTTCGAGGCAAACGCCAAGCGAATCAGCGGCACTATTGCTATACAAAACCACGACTACATAATGCACGTTATTGATCTCCAGGGTGTCGGAGTAGCGCCGGAGATTGGCATGGCCGTATTTGTGGGACTGTGTTCCGCAGCCCTCGGACGTTCTGTCCTACCCCAGACAGTAATTCTCGGATCCATGACCATGGGCGGAACCCTCACCAAAGTCAATGAGCTAGCAAATGCGATGCAAGTTTGCCATGATGCAGGTGCTAAACGCTTACTGCTGCCAGGCTCGAGCGCAATCGATCTTCCCTCTGTTCCAGCAGAACTTATCAGCCGATTCCAGTTGATGTTCTATGACGGTCCCGAGGATGCGGTTAGGAAGGCTGTAGGAGCTGACTAGCGGGCGGATGCGCTTGTTGTCAGCGGGAACCCCGCTCCACAGCCACACACACTTCCCGTCATGCGGCAACGCCTGACGATGTATCGTACGTGATACCACCTAAAGGCAGGCAAACAAAAAGAAGGTCGGCCAGATTGGGCTGCCCAACCCTCACGGAGGAGATTGGAGCATATTGGCGAAATGAGCCCTGCGAGAACCCAGACGGGCTAGAGTCGGCGGCTTAACCCTTGTCCAAGACTCCTGCGCATCCATGCGTCACCTTTCAGAGGTGTCCAACCACTACAGACGAAAGCCAATGCCTAAACGAAAATAGCTTTCCTTATCCCAATCCATTTTGTATCCTACATGAAACAAAAGGCCGCCCCGGTAGAACCAGGCGTCGATCCCAACTGCATCCCAGTCAGGCTGCTGATAGATCGCATATATCTGGGCATTCAGATCCGGTCGGATATTAAATAAAACATGGCCCTTGTAAACGGGCTCCTCGAGGAAGCGGACATCTATGCCAACGGCGATGCTCTTTGAAAGGGCTAGGGAGGCACCGGCGGAGAAATGCCATTCATCCTTTATGTCCTCCCAC
>JAAZLZ010000369.1 GCA_012799075.1 Bacillota bacterium | reverse complement strand
CGGGCATCTTGGCAACGGCAGCCGTTGGCTCCCTGCGGCGGGAATTGGCGCCGGGTTCCTTTCTGCTCCTCGATCAATTCATTGATTTTACGAAAACCCGCATCAACACCTTCGCTGAAGACAGGGTAATCCATGTGGATTTCACCCGGCCCTACTGTCCTCGCCTGGGGGGCTACTTAATCGATTCTGCCCACCGGTTGGGGATTGAACTTAGGGATTCGGGCTGCTATGTTTGTACCGAGGGACCTCGTTATGAGACCCCTGCGGAGGTGAACATGTTTGCCCAGTTAGGCGGGGATGTGGTGGGCATGACTAATGTTCCCGAGGTGGTCCTTGCCCGGGAACTGGGGATCTGCTACGCTACGGTGGCAGTGGTTACGAATTATGGAGCGGGAATTGCTCCCGTTCCCCTAAGCCATGATGAAGTCGGCAAGGTCATGACGAAAAACTCCAAGGACCTTCGTCGGCTCCTTCAGACAACCATGGAACTTGTCCCTCCGGGAGAAGGGGCATGCTGCGGGAAGGGGGATGGGTAGTGGGCAAGTGCCGGTCTTTAGTATGGGATGGAGAAGGATTGGTCCTCCTAGATCAAACGAAGCTGCCCCGGGAGGTTGTGTACATCACCTGTCGTGATCATGGGCAAGTGGCCACGGCCATTAAGGAGATGAAAGTGCGGGGGGCGCCTGCCATTGGTGCGGCCGCTGCCTATGGATTAGTCTTAGGTGCCCGGGAGGTTGCCGATAGGCCGGATTTTTGGGATGCCTTGATGGATGTGGCCGCAACACTTCGCAAGACCCGTCCCACCGCGGTGAATCTCGCGTGGGCGCTAGAGCGGATGCTCCAAAGGGCCCAAGGTTCCAGGAACAATCCCCAGGAGGCCTTAAAGCTGCTGACTGAGGAAGCAGCGGCGATTGCTGCGGAGGATGTGGAAACGAACCGGGCAATCGGTCGATATGGTGCACCCTTGCTGCCCCAAGAAGGGGGGGTGCTGACCCACTGTAATGCGGGGGCCTTGGCGACTGTTGATTACGGGACCGCCCTTGGGATAATCCGGGCCGCGATTGAAATGGGCAAGCGAATTCGGGTCTACGCGTGTGAAACCAGGCCGTTTTTGCAAGGGGCGCGGCTTACGGCTTATGAGCTGCAGGCCGACGGAATTCCAGTTACGTTGATTACGGATAATATGGCTGGATACGTCATGGGTTGCGGGTTGGTCCAGGGGGTGGTGGTAGGTGCCGATCGGGTGGCTGCCAACGGGGATGTGGCCAACAAAATCGGTACATACAGCCTGGCCATCTTAGCCCGGGAACACGGGCTGCCCTTTTATGTGGCTGCTCCTTGTTCGACCATCGATCTGGCAACACCGGATGGAGAACACATTCCCATCGAGGAGCGCGAGTCTACGGAGGTGAGCCATCTGGTGGGGATTCCAATAGCCCCGAAAGGGGTGGATATCCTTAATCCTGCCTTTGATGTAACGCCGGCTGATTACATAACTGGCATCATCACCGAGAAGGGTGTTGTCAAGGCTCCCTATGCCGAGGGTTTGGCCGCTTTGTTTCGCAAGTGATCATTGGTTTACGGGTTTTAACTCGTGTAGTTAGGAAGGGGTAGTCCAGATGAAAACAGAGGTCAGGGTGCGTTTTGCACCGAGTCCAACGGGGTTGTTGCATGTGGGTGGTGCCAGGACCGCGCTTTTTAATTGGCTTTTTGCCCGCCATCACAACGGGATCTTTGTTCTGCGCATCGAGGATACGGATCAAGTCCGTTCTACTCAGGCTTCGGTGGATGTTATCCTAGAAGCCCTTCGTTGGTTGGGCTTGGATTGGGATGAGGGGCCTGAGAAGGGTGGTGCTTATGGTCCCTACTTCCAAACGGAGCGCTTGGATATCTATCGAGAGCATGCCCAGCGTCTATTAGATGGGGACAAGGCTTATCTTTGCTATTGTACTCCTGAAGAACTGGAGATGCGGCGTCAAGAGGCCCTTGCCAGGGGTGAAGCCCCCAAGTATGATCGGCGCTGTGCCCAATTGACTCTGGCCGAACGCCGCAAGTTCGAGGAGGAGGGACGGTCCCCTGTTGTTCGGTTTCGTTCGGGAGACAAGGGCAAGACAGTTGTTAATGACATGATCAGGGGTCAGGTGGTCTTTGAGAATGAATTGCTCGATGATTTTGTCCTGATCAAGTCCGATGGCTTGCCAACTTATAATTATGCGGTAGTGGTGGACGATCACTTGATGGGGATCACCCACGTCATCCGTGGTGAGGACCATCTGTCCAATACGCCCCGGCAGATCCAGGTTTACGAGGCTTTTGGGTATCCATTGCCCGAATTTGCCCATATCCCCATGATTTTGGGTTCGGACCGGACTCGTCTTTCCAAACGCCATGGTGCAACTTCGGTGACCCAGTTCCGGGATGAAGGCTATTTAAGTCAAGGGATGATTAATTACCTTGCCCTGCTGGGCTGGGGTTACGATGACAAGCAGGAGTTGTTCACCAAGGAGGAACTGATTAAGTATTTCTCTTTGGAGAAGGTATCCAAGAATCCCGCCATCTTCGATCAAAAAAAGCTTGACTGGATGAATGGCGTCTATTTGCGGGAGCTGTCAGTTGGGCAGCTAGTCGAAGCAGTTGTTCCCATGATGATCGAGGCGGGCTATTTTACCGAGGATGAACTTCAGGCTCAGCGGCCCCGGGTGGAGGGGATCTGCTCGGTCTTGCAGACGAGGGTCAAGACCCTCAAAGAGCTAGTCGATACGGCGGATTACTTTTTCAAGGATGAGGTGGTCTACGATCCTAAAGCCGTCGACAAGATCCTCCGCAAGGATTACGTGCCGGATGTATTGGTTGCCCTTGTTGAGGAATTCCTGCGTCTGGAGAAATTCGATATTCCTTCGATTGAAGGCATCTTCCTGAAGCTGCAGGAGAAAACCGGCCGCAAGCTGGGGGATCTCATCCAGCCCGTCAGGGTTGCCGTGACCGGTCGCCGGGTGTCCCCGGGAATGTATGAGACGTTGGCCCTTGTGGGTAGACCTAAGGCTTGTATGAGGATGAAGCAAGCTGCGGAAATGGCCAAAAAGCCATCTTCCAGCTGATATTCTACCGGCAAGCCAAAGGATAGGTTCTTGCATAGGAGCCATTGGTATGCTATAATGAACATCGCCGGTTGGGGGATGGTGTAATCGGCAACACAATAGACTCTGGATCTATCGTTCCAGGTTCGAGCCCTGGTCCCCCAGCCAACAGGCCCCCATCGTCTAGCGGCCTAGGACATCGCCCTCTCACGGCGAAGGCAGGGGTTCAAATCCCCTTGGGGGTACCAACCGCTAATCCGACCCCTTCCTTGGATCAAGGAAGGGGTTTTCCTATGGGCAAGATGATCACAGGATTTTGGGACAATCATCCAGAAGACATGACTGGCAATTCCAGGAAGGAGTACTGATGTGAACATTATCGGGATCGATGTTGGAGGAACTAACACCGACGCTACGTTCATCCATCACGGTCAAGTGGTGGGCATGGCCAAGGTTCCCACCGATCATGAGGAACTGATAGAAAGCACCAAGCAGGCACTAGATGAAATCATGGCCTACTATTCAGGCTCTCAACCAGTGCAGCTTCATCTTTCGACCACCCTGTCCACTAATGCGATTATCGAAGGAACTGGAGCGACCACTGCTGTTTTGGGGATGCCTGGGCCCGGAGTCAACTTGGCTGCCCTTGATCTTGGGTTTCCCTTTTTCCCCGTGCAGGGGTACATCGATCACCGGGGACGGGAAGTTGCGGGACTAGATGAAGGTGAAGTGCTTGCGGCAGCTAGGGAAGCAAGGAGCTCTGGGGCCGAAGCACTGGCGATTGCGGGCAAATTTTCCCACCGCAACCCTGTTCAGGAACAGCAAGCGGCAGCAATTGTCGACGGAAGCGGCCTTGGATTCGGCAACGTGACCCTGGGTCACCGCTTATCGGGGAGGGCCAATTTTCCTCGCCGCATGGTCACCGCCTATCTCAACTCCCGGGTCGCTGGTGTACAGACCCAATTTGGCCATATGATCGAGAATCTGTTAGCAACGGGCAAGTACCGGGCTATTCAGGAGGTCTTGATTCTAAAAGCCGATGGGGGCACTATGTTTCTGCCCGAGTCCTGTTTGCGTCCGGTGGAGACCATCCTTTCGGGACCTGCCGCCAGCATCATGGGTGCCCAGGCCCTTTCCCGACATCCCCGGGAAAATGCGGTGATCGTCGACATTGGCGGCACCACCACCGATATTGCTGTCATCGTCACCGGTGAACCTTTGTATCAACGGGGAGGCGCGGACATAGCCGGTTATCAGACCCTTGTTCCGGCTCTTTTTACCCGCTCCATCGGTCTTGGGGGTGACAGCGAGATCCACGCTCAAGTCAGGGAAGGGAACGCTTACTTTGTCCTTGGCCCCAAGAGGGCGGGGATGCCAGCAGCAATGGGAGGTCGCCTGCCAACCCCAACCGATGCGGCTGTGGCTTTGGAAATGGTACACATCGGGGATAGGGAGCGGGCCCGGGACTCCTTGAAGAAATTGGCTGAGCCCCTGGGACTATCTTGGCAAAATGCCGCCCAGGGAATCATTGATGTCTTCGCCAATCAATTGGTGGAGGCAATTCGGGCGATTTATCGGAGGCTGGATGGGATTCCTCTCTACACAGTGTCGGAGATTCTGGCCCCGCCGGACTTTCACGCCCAGGTAATGGTAGGGCTCGGTGGACCGGCACAGGTCTTTATTCCCCTGGCAGCCCGGTTAATGAATCTTCCCTGGGAAATCCTTCCCTTCAGCGAGGGTGCCAATGCTATCGGCGCTGCGGCAGCAAGACCCACCGCGGCCATTACCTTTCACGCGGATACAGAGCTGGAGGTTGTGACCGTTCCCGAAATAGGTTATCAAGGTACAATCGAAAGGGCTCTTCTTTTTGACCACAAACGAGCACGAGAAGAGGCACTAAGGCAAGCAGCAAGCTACGCAGAAAAACTAGGCCTGCCTGATCATGACGATGTCCACATCGTGGAAGAGGAGAGTTTCAACGTTGTGCGCGGCTTTCATACAGTGGGCCGCATTCATACAATACGAACCCAATTGCGGCCCCGAGTTCGGAGGATAGAGGTGAATTGAGGACATTGCTGACAGCGAAACATAAAGTAGGATTGATTTTTTTCCCAGCCTTTGATTGGTGCATCACCCCTGATCACCCCGAGCGTGAAGAAAGGCTGCTTTATACGCGGGATCAGATTCTCGAGGAAGGCTTGATGGATGTCGACGGAATCGAAGAGTACCGACCTTTCGTGGCGGCAGACAAGCATATTCTCCGGACGCATGTCTGTGTGCCCAGTGTGGTCGCCAGGGTGACCGAATCCCATCGAATTGCAGTCGGGGGCACCATGCTGGCTGCGGATTTGGTCCTCGATAAAAAGGTCGACCGGGCTTTTGCGCTGTTGCGCCCCCCTGGCCACCATGCGATGCGGATCGTCCACGGCTCCCGAGG
>JAAZLZ010000368.1 GCA_012799075.1 Bacillota bacterium | reverse complement strand
TCCTTCCCGGATCTAAAAAGGGCACCCGCAGGTGCCCCCAAGGGGAATTAATATCCTAAGACTTTTCTAACTGCCTCTTCAATCCGGGCCCGGCTGGGAATGACGTAATTCTCCAGGGGCGGGCTGAAGGGCAAGGGTACATCCATGGTCACCATGACCTCGATGGGTGCATCGAGGTAATCGAAGGCACCGCCGACCTTGACGACCCTCCGGACGATCTCCGCTCCAAAGCCGCAAGTCTCATGACCCTCATCGGCAACGACCAGCCGGCCCGTTTTCCGGACGGAGCTTAAGATGGTCTCCTCGTCTAGAGGTACAAGGGTCCGGGGATCGATGACCTCAATTTCGATGCCTTCTTTTTCCGAAAGCTCCTCGGCCAGGGCCATGCTCTCATAAACCATTGAAGAGAGGGCAACGATGGTCAGGTCTTTCCCTTCCCGCCTAACGGCGGCCTGGCCTAGGGGAGCGATGTACTCTCCTTCGGGGATGAAGCCCTTCTTGTTGTACATCATCTTGTGTTCGAACACCATCACCGGATTGTTCTCCCGGATGGCTGCCTTCAGCAGACCCTTAGCATCCTCGTGGGTCCCCGGTACAACCACTTTGATCCCCGGGACATGGCAGATGATGGCGTGCAGGCTCTGGGAGTGCTGGGCAGCCGACGACCGGCCTCCCCCCAGGGTGGTGCGGATGGTTAAGGGGACTTCCACTTGGCCGCCGAACATGTAGCGGATCTTAGCCACCTGGTTCATCAACTGGTCCCCGGCCACACCCATGAAGTCACAGAACATAAGTTCAACCACAGGGCGCATCCCGGTGAGGGCAGCCCCAAGGCCGGCGCCCACAATGGCCACTTCGCTGATGGGGGTGTCTCGCACCCGCTCTTCCCCGAATTCTTCCCATAATCCTTTTAAAATGCCGAAATTGCCGCCGTAGGGCCCCACATCTTCCCCGATGAGGGCAACCATCTTATCCCGGCGCATCTCTTCCGCCAGGGCTTCCCGCACGGCTTCGCCATAGGTTACTTCTCGCATTATCCCTTCACACTCCTGTTGGCGATTTACCTACACGTAGAGTCCTTCCAAAGCTTCTTCCGGCTCGGGCCAGGGGCTGTCTTCAGCGAACTTGACCGCCGCGAGCATCTGGGCTTTGACCCGTTCATCCATAGCTTCAAAATCGGCCGCGGCCATGACCCCCTCTTGGATGAGCTTCTCGGAGAAGCGCTTGATGGGGCATTTTTCCTTCCAAGCCTCGACCTCTTCTTTGTCCCGATAAACGGTGCCCGGGTCCCCCACGTGGTGACCCATGAAGCGATAGGTCTTGCACTCAATCAGGCTTGGGCCTTGGCCCTGGCGAGCCCTTTCCACAGCTTTGCGACAGGATTCATAAACTGCGATAACATCGTTGCCGTCCACGATTTCACCTGGGATATCGTAACCCTTGGCCCGCACCGCAACATCCTTGATCTTCTGATGGCGGCTCTGATGGACGGAGATGCCGAATTGGTTGTTCTCGCAGACGAAAACGACGGGCAAATCCCAAACCGAAGCCAGGTTCAAAGACTCATGGAAGGCTCCCTGGTTGGAAGCGCCATCGCCAAAGAAGCAAACGGTCACCTGGTCCGTGCCCCGGTACTGGCCACTCCAGGCGGCCCCAACGGAAATCGGCAGTCCTCCGCCCACGATCCCGTTAGCACCCAGTATCCCCACGGAAAAGTCAGCGATATGCATGGTGCCGCCCCGGCCTAAGCAGTAGCCTGTCCGGCGGCCGAAGATCTCCGCCATGGCCCGATCGGGTTCGGCCCCTTTAGCCAACAGGTGACCATGTCCCCGATGGGTGCTGGTGATGAAGTCGTCCTTCCTCAAGTTGGCGCAGGCACCCACCGCCACCGCTTCTTCGCCGATGTACAAGTGGGCAAAGCCGGGGATTTTGTTCTTGAGAAAGCAGTCGTACACCTGCTCCTCAAAACGCCGGATCTGAAGCATCCGCTCCAGCATCCATAACTTCTTTTCCTTATTCAGTTCCATACGTCTCCCTCCTACCAGTCTCGATTCTACCAACTACCCCCAAGTATGCGCTCAGGGTTTTCAACCAGAATCAATTCCTTTTCCCTATCAGTCAAAGGCAAAGAGAGGAATCCCTCCAGGGCCTGATCAAGGCTGTGCATGGGATAATCGCTCCCGAAGACCACCCTTTCTGCTCCATGGGTGCGAATAAGCTCCACCACCCGTTCCTCGGGCAAGTGGCCGATCACACTGGAGGTGTCCAGGTAGCAGTCCTGGCCGATGAGGCGGTCCGCCTCATCCCACATCATATAGCCCCCCAGGTGGGCGCCCACTACCTTTAGGCGAGGGAACTCTCTCAGCACCCGGGCAAGTCGCTTGGGACTGGCTAAATCGGTGTCCTTATCCCTGGCCTTGCCGAGATGAACCAGAATGATGAAGCGCCGATCGATCAGTTCATATATAGGAAATAGCTTCTCCGCGTCGATGGAAAACCCTTGTAGCTCGGGATGGATCTTGATGCCTTTCAAGCCCATTTCTTCCAAAAAGTCCAGTTGTTCTTCTAGCTTCGAAAAGTCGGGGTGGATGGTCCCGAAGGCCGCTTCCCCTGCGGCCTTCATGGACACGGCCCACTTGTTCGCCGGGATAACTTGCTGAGGCTTGGTCGCGGTAGTATGGACGACACAGCAACCGATCCCAGCAGCATCTTTCTGACGCAACAGCTCGGGCAAAGTGCCGTTGTTTTCGATTTCAGCTCCATAATAAGAAGATAGCTCGTTGACCACTTTGCCCGCGATGCTGTCGGGAAACGCGTGGGTATGGAAGTCAATAATGCCCGGCAAAAGTTCTTCCTCCCTAAGGGCCCTACGCCTTTTTAACTAACGACTTTTTTTCAACTACTCGTTGGGCAGCCTGGACGATATGATCGGTGGAAAGGCCATAAGCCTTGAAAAGCTCCTCCGGATCGCCAGACTCACCGAAGACATCGGGGAGGCCAATCCTGGCTAGGGGCACTGGGTTCTCCTCCGCTAAGACCTCGGCGACGGCGCTGCCAAGACCGCCGATGATGTTATGGTCTTCCGCGGTGATGAGGGCCCCCGTCTTTTGGGCTGCAAGCAGAATCGCTTCCTTGTCGATGGGCTTGATGGTGTGGATATCGAGCACCCGGGCGGTAATGCCCAAAGCAGCAAGCTTGTCCGCGGCTGCCAGCGCTTTGGCCACCATGACGCCCGTTGCCACCAAGGTCACATCCTCACCATCTTCCTTGACCCAGATGCCCTTGCCCAGCTCAAAGGAACAGTCGGCATCGTATACGCACGGCACCGGATTGCGGGTCAGGCGCAAATACGCGGGACCCGGATGATCCAAAATGGCCTTTAGAGCCATGTGGGTCGTTTGGGCATCGGCCGGCTGCACCACCGTCATATTGGGGAAGGAGCGGACAATGCCGATGTCTTCCGTCCCCTGGTGGGTAACACCGTCTCCGCCCACCTGAAGACCGCCGTGGCTGGCGATCACTTTGACGTTGAGATTAGGATAGCAAATCATGGTCCTGAGCTGCTCGCAAGCCCGCATGGCAGCAAAGACCGCATAAGTACACACCAGGACGGGCTGCCTTACGGTGGCAAGGCCCGCGGCTGCGGTCATCAGGTTTTGCTCCGCAATGCCGAAGTTGATGTGCCGGTCAGGGTACTGTTGCTGGAAGGCAAAGGTGAACATGGGCTTGGCAAGATCAGCCCCCAAGACCACAAAATCCTGTCTTTCTGCCCCCAACGCCAAGAGGGCCTTGCCAAATGCTTCCCGTGTGGCCATCGGTTTGGTCATGGAATAAGCCCCCTTTCTTCATCCAGCTCAGCAAGGGCCTGTTTGAACTGGGCCTCGTTGGGCGCAGCTCCATGCCAGCCCACTTGATGCTCCATGTAGGATACGCCCTTGCCTTTGACGGTATGGGCGATAATGGCAACCGGCGTTGACGTCTTCCGCGCCCGATCAAAGGTGCTTAAGATCTCCTCCATGTCATGGCCGTCGATTTCGAATACGGTCCAGCCGAAGCTTCGCCATTTGTCCACGAGGGGTTCCAGCCCGATAACCTCTCCTAGGGTCCCATCGAGCTGCAGTCCGTTGTAGTCGACAATAGCCACCAGGTTATCCAAGCGGAACTGGGCCGCGGCCATCGCCGCTTCCCAAACCATGCCTTCTTGGATCTCACCATCCCCGAGCAGGACGTAGACGTTGAAGTCCTGCCCATTCAGCTTGGCCCCCAGGGCCATGCCCAGACCTGCCGACAGGCCATGTCCCAAGGAACCCGAGGTCATGTCCACCCCCGGGGTCTTTTTCATGTCAGGATGTCCCTGCAAAATGGATTGATACTGCCGCAAGGTCCAAAGCTCCTCCCGCGGGAAGAAGCCCCGCCGGGCCAGGGCAGCATACCAGGTGGGACAAGCATGTCCCTTAGACATGATGAACCGGTCCCGATCGGGCCAATCGGGCCGCTTCGGATCGAGCCGCAACACAGCGAAATACAAGGCGGCAACTACATCCGCGCAAGACAGGGATCCTCCGGGGTGACCAGAATTGGCCCGGTAAACCATCTCCACCACATCCCGGCGGATCTCGTTGGCCTTAAGCTTTAGGTCCTTAACCCTCCCTCGATGGTGACAAGCCACACGCAACCCTCCCTTTAAACATAAAAATGGGCGGGGACCAGCCCCGCAGCAACTTGTCCACCCAAGATTCACGCTATTTCTTCGCCTTCTTGTCTGCCCATTCCTCCCTGGGGAGCCGAATTATTGCCAGATTTAC
>JAAZLZ010000367.1 GCA_012799075.1 Bacillota bacterium | reverse complement strand
CGAAAGTACCAAGACAAGGTGTTTGCATTCACTTTGACCACCAACGGGCTGTTGTTGACCGAGGACAAGATGGATTTCCTAAACAAGGAGAACATCCAGGTGGTCATGAGCCTCGATGGTCGGGCGAAGGTCCATGATGCCATGCGTCCGCCGGTGGGAGGGAGCTACTCCACCTACAACAGAGTTGTCCCCCGCTTTGTACGACTGGCCGATTCCCGGGAACACCGGAATTACTATGTCCGGGGGACCTACACCAATGCCAACCTGGACTTTACCGAAGATGTCCGGCATCTAGCGGATCTTGGCTTCCGGGAGATTTCCTTTGAGCCCGTTGTTTCCGTGGATGGTCCTTTTGCCTTGGGCGATGAGCACGTTCCGGCAATCCTGCGGGAATATGATCGGCTCACCGAATTTTATCTGGCAAGGCAGCGGGAGGGTATGCCCTTTAGCTTTTTCCATTTTCAGGTGGACCTTTTCCGGGGGCCTTGCATTCACAAACGGCTGACCGGTTGTGGTGCAGGTTATGAGTACCTGGCCGTCACTCCCCAAGGGGAGATTTACCCGTGTCATCAGTTTGTGGGGCGAGAGGGCTTCTTGATGGGCCATGTGGAGGAAAACAAGCTTGACTCATCCATTGTCCGGCTTTTCCAGGAGGCTCACCTATTCAATAAAGAGGGTTGCCCTGACTGCTGGGCCCGTTATTTTTGCGGTGGCGGGTGTCATGCCAATGCCCACCTGTTCAACGCCGATATCCACAAGCCCCATGAACAAGGCTGCCTGCTTCATAGGAAACGCCTTGAGTGCAGCTTCTACATTCAAAGCCAACTATTGCACACCTCTTAAGGGAAGGGCATAGAATAGGGCATGGGGTTTGGGGGATAAACGTGAGCGGTGACCGGGCAGGATCCAGAGATCTCTGGATCCTGCTCTCTGTTTTATGGCAATAAACAAGGCTCCTGGCAAGTCCAGGAGCCTTGTGAACCCTTAGTAATCCATATCCGGCATCGGAGGCGCAGCCTTATCCTTCTTGGGCACTTCGGAAATCAAGGCCTCGGTGGTCAACACCATGCCCGCGATGCTGGCCGCGTTCTGCAGGGCCGTTCTGGTCACCTTCACCGGGTCGACGACGCCGGCCTTGACCATATCCTCGAATGTCCCGGTCATGGCATTAAACCCGATGCCCTTGTTGGCCTCCCGAACCCGCTCCACGATAACGGAGCCTTCCAGCCCTGCGTTGCTGGCAATTTGCCGCAACGGCTCATCAAGGGACCGCCGGACGATATTGACGCCCACTAGTTCGTCCCCGTCGGCTTCGACCTTGTCGAGGACTGATGCGACTTGGACCAGGGATGCACCGCCGCCGGCGATGACTCCCTCCTCGATGGCAGCCCGGGTGGCATTGACGGCATCTTCGATGCGGTGCTTCTTCTCCTTCAGCTCGGTTTCAGTCGCCGCACCCACGTTGATGACCGCAACTCCCCCGGCGAGCTTAGCCAGCCGCTCCTGGAGCTTCTCCCGGTCGTAATCCGAATCGGTCTCTTCGATCTGGCGCTTGATCTGCTCAACGCGGCCTTGAACTGCCTTGTTGTCGCCCCGGCCCTCGATGATGGTGGTCTTCTCTTTGGTGATCTGGACCCGGCGAGCCTGACCCAGCATGCTAATGTCGACGTTTTCCAGCTTGGTGCCCAAATCCTCGGAAATGAACTGGCCGCCGGTCAAAATGGCGATGTCCTCCATCATGGCCTTGCGCCGATCGCCGAACCCAGGGGCCTTGACCGCGGCAACGGACAGGGTGCCCCGGATCTTATTGACCACCAATGTGGCCAGGGCTTCACCCTCTAGGTCCTCGGCGATGATCAGGAGGGGCCTGCCTGTCTGAACGACCTTTTCCAGGACGGGGAGCAGGTCATGGACGCTGGCGATCTTCTTCTCATGGATGAGGATGAGGGGATCTTCTAGATCCACTTCCATGGCTTCGGCATTGGTGACGAAGTAAGGGGAGACGTAGCCCCGGTCGAATTCCATCCCTTCGACCACTTCGACGGTGGTGCCGGTGCCCTTGGATTCTTCAACGGTGATGACGCCGTCTTTGCCGACCTTATCCATCGCTTCAGCCACTAGATCGCCGATCTCTTCATCATTGCCGGCAATAGCCGCCACGTGGGCGATATCTTCCTTGCCATCAACGGGGATGGCGATGGACTTCAGCTCATTGACCACAACTTCAACGCCCCGATCGATGCCCCTTTTCAAAAGCATGGGGTTGGCGCCGGCGGCTACGTTCTTAAGTCCCTCAAGCACAATTGCCTGCGCAAGGACCGTTGCCGTCGTCGTGCCGTCCCCGGCCACATCGTTCGTTTTCGACGCTACTTCTTTGCACAGCTGGGCCCCCATGTTTTCATAGGGATCCGCCAGCTCAATTTCCTTCGCGACGGTAACTCCGTCCTTGGTAATGGTCGGAGACCCGTACTTCTTCTCCAACACTACGTTGCGACCCTTGGGACCCAAAGTGACTTTGACCGCATTGGCGACGGTGGTTACTCCACGTTCTAATGCCCGTCTTGCCTCCACATCAAAGATGAGTTGTTTGGCTGCCAATGTCTATACCCCCTTTGCCATCTATTTTTCCAGTACGGCTAAGATGTCGCTTTCCCGCAGGATTAAGTATTCTTCGCCCTTCACTTTGACTTCGGTACCGCCGTACTTGGCGAAAATAACCAGGTCACCTTGCTTGACTTCAACGGGAAGGCGCTCTCCGTTGTCTAGGACTTTCCCTGGGCCAACGGCGATGATTTCCCCTTGCTGGGGCTTCTCTTTTGCTGTATCCGGCAGGACAATCCCGCCTTTTGTCCGCTCTTCTTCTTCCACTACCTTGACTACTACCCGATCAGCCAATGGCTTTAGCATCTTGTTCCCTCCCTTTGCAAACGGTACCAGATTAGTTATTAGCACTCGCAGCCGGCGAGTGCTACCACTGCCAATTTCTAATATAATCATTTTCCGCTGGTTGTCAAGGCCATTCCTTCGTAGTATTGGTTGTGCACGGTGAGGAAATTCCTCTTGGAAGGGGGGTTAAAAGCCCATTCATGGGAGAAAATAGAATATGGACAACTGCCGCTATCAACCAAGGGAGAACTTTGGGGCTGGCCTGGAGTCGGCTTGGGATAAGAAGCTAAACCGGCCGGTGCTGATAGAGTCTGGGAAAGGAGATCTGGCCGTGCGAGCGGTCTTGCTGGCTAGCATTCACCATCGCCACATCCTTCGGGCCTTGGACTATTTGCCCGGTGCCGGCCGGGACCACATTGTCTTTGAAGCGCCCCGGGGCGGCACCCTGGCCCAGGCTGCTCCATCGGCGCCTGTGAAATACAGGGTGGGCTGGGCCATCCAGGCATGTTATGCCCTGGAATGCCTCCAGCGGCGGGGCCTCGGCCCGGGGCCCCTAAGGCTTAACCGGGTATTTCTGGATGGCGACGACCAAATTAGACTGCTCCCGGGCGGGGCAAGCTCTGCCGGCGATCTGCCCTCCTTCGGCGGTTTCCTGGAGGATCTCTTTTCGGCCGGGGGAAAACGGGTTCCCCCAAGAAT
>JAAZLZ010000366.1 GCA_012799075.1 Bacillota bacterium | reverse complement strand
TAATAGCTGGTCACTCTTTTTGGGGAGGGGAAGGCAGAATGAAGAGAAACTTCCTGGTGCTGCCGTTTTTGATCGGGCTTGTGCTTGTCTGTTCTGTTTCGGCCGGGGCCAAAGTAATCTTCAAGTTGGCCACCGCCTATCCGCCGGGCAACGAGGCGGTGGTGGTAGCGGAGAAGTTTGCCGAATTGGTCCAGGCCAAAAGCGATGGTGCCATCGAAGTACAAGTGTTTTCCGGGGGGGCCATGGGGGGTGAGCGGGACACCATTCAAGCTTTGAAAATGGGGTCCGTCCAAGGGGTCACCAGCGGCATGATGCCCGTCCACATGTTTGCCCACAAGTACGGCTTCATGGACGCCCCTTACGTCATGCGGGACTATGACCACTGGAAAAGCGTGTGGCGGGGGACAATCGGCGAAGAAGTACGAAGCATCCTCTTGGACAACCGGATCATGGTCGCTGGCATCTACTACCGAGGCGTTCGCCACATCACGGCCAATAAGCCCATTACCAAGCCTGAGGATCTAACTGGCATCAAGATGCGGGTGCCCCAGGATCCCTCTTGGGTGAAGATCTGGCAGGAGCTGGGCACCTTGCCCACCGTCGTCGCGTTGCCTGAGCTGTTCACCGCGCTGCAAACGGGCGTAGCCGATGCCTCCGAAGGACCTGCCTCCCAGCTTACATCCTATAGGCTAAACGAAGTGCAAAAATACTTGGTTCTCTCGGGCCATATGGTGGCCGTCGGCGTCTTTATGCTCAATGAACCCTTCGTCAGCAAGCTGGATGAAAAGGACCGCTCCCTCATCCTCGCAGCGGCCAAAGAAGCCGCCGAGTACGGGGACAGTTGGGCCCTTGATGCCGAAGCCAAGCTCATCGAGCAGCTTCAAGAGGGCGGCATGAGCCCCATCGTCCCCGATGCAAGGGCCTTGCAGGAAAAGGCCAGACCGGCCATTACGGCCCTGTTCGCCTCTGAGTGGGATGTGACAACGTGGGATGAGGTACTGGGTTACTAGACCGGGGGGGCCCTCCCCCCGGACCTTTTGGAGGATTCATATGTGGAATAAATTCAACCGCGGACTTGACATCTTGGCAACTGCTATGTACTGGGCCCTTTGCCTAATCGTCTTTTTGCAGGTGGTCTGCCGGTTTGTACTGAGAATCCCGTCCCCCTGGACCGAGGAAATAGCCCGCTATCTATTGGTTGAAATAACTTTCCTCGGCAGCGCCATTGCCGCGCGGGAAGAAAGCCATTTGGTGGCCATGGACCTTTGGAAGCGGGTGCCTAGTGCTTCGGTCCCCGCGGGGATCGTAATCAGGGGAGCTGCACTCTATTTTACTTGGGCTATGTTTCGGGGCGGCGTGAACATGATGGAAATCGCCGGCACGGAAACGGCCACATCCCTTCTTTGGCTGCGGATGTCCTACATTTACGGGGGGATGGCGGCCAGCTTTTTCGTGGCCAGCCTTTACACTTTGATCAACATCCTTCGCATTCTAGTTGGGCATAGGCCCCACACCCCAAGGGCCGAGGAGGAGCGATTATGACCTTCACTGTGCTGAGCTTCGTAGGTATTCTCTTTGGCCTGCTTATCGTCGGCATTCCCGTCGGGTTCGCCATTGGCCTTGCCTCGTTGATCCTGCTAAACATTGAATCAGGGGGGACCGCGGATCCTACCATCATCACCCAACGGCTCTTTAGCGGTGTTGACAGTTTCCCATTGCTCGCGGTGCCTTTGTTCATGTTCACCGGCAATCTGATGAACATCGGCGGGATCAGCAAACGGATCTTTGACTTTGCCACCCACCTGGTCGGCCATATGCGCCTTGGGCTGGGGCAGGTCAATGTGGTGGCGAGCATGATC
>JAAZLZ010000365.1 GCA_012799075.1 Bacillota bacterium | reverse complement strand
GCAAACCGGGCAAAAGGGTGGTCCGCATCACGCTTTGCTCCACTGTCAGGGGGTTTTTGAGTGTCAATGCCCGCCGGCCCTCTTCCTCCAAACCTAAGGCCTGGAAGCTATCTGGAGTGGTGAAGCTAAGATTCATGGCCTCCAAAAAGCCGCGGCCGACCAAGTAATCCCGCAAGAGCTCCAAGGTGCGCCATCCTGGAGCATCCTCCCCCCTGGTGAGCCTTCCCTGGGGCAACGTCGGTTCAATGTTGTCATAGCCGTAAAGACGGGCCACTTCCTCAACGAGGTCGATGGACCGTTCAATGTCTCCCCTGAAGGTAGGCACGGTCACATCAAGGCAGCCATCGGCAAACTCAACTTCCATGGCCAGCTTCTCCAGCAGGCGGCCCATTTCCGCAGGCTCGATGCTGGTGCCTAGGATTTCATTGGTCCTATTTGGACAAAGCTGGATTCGAAGGGGTAATCTCACCTGAGGATAAATGTCCACCACCCCAGGGGCCACCTGGGCCCCGGCCAGCTCCTGCATCAACTGGGCCGCCCTGTTGATCGCCCAAAGGGTGCCGTTGGGATCGAGCCCTTTTTCAAAGCGGCCCGAAGCCTCGGAGCGCAGACCTAGCCGTTGGGCAGTGCGCCGGACAGACACCCGATTGAAATTGGCCGATTCCAACAGAACGGTGGTCGTCTTCTCATCAACTTCCGAATGGGCGCTGCCCATTACCCCGGCGATGCAAACGGGCCGTTTTCCATCAGCGATGACCAAATCGTCCCCAGTCAGTTCCCTTTCGACATCATCGAGGGTAGTTATCCTTTCTCCTTCTTTGGCGCGTCGAATCGCCAGACGTCTATCTGCCAACTTGTCATAGTCGAAGGCATGCAAGGGCTGACACGACTCCAGCATCACATAGTTGGTGATGTCAACGATGTTGTTGATGGGACGCATCCCCGCTGCGATCAAACGGCGCTGCATCCACAAGGGCGAGGGCCCTACTTGGCAATTAGTCATCAATCTAGCGGTATAACGGGGACAAAGGTCCGCATCTTCAACTTCGATGTCAATCTGTCCCTTGATGGGCTGTCCTGCCTCGGTGATGTTGATGTTGGGGAGCTTTAGGGGCACATCGGTCAAGGCAACGACTTCCCGGGCGATCCCCACCATGCTCAAAAGGTCCGGCCGATTGGGATAGACCTCCACATCCATGACCACATCTTCCATCGGCAAGATCTGGGTCAGAAGCTCTCCCAGGGGAAGATGGGGCGGCAATACCATGATGCCTCCTGCATCATCCCCCAGGCCCAACTCCGCCTCCGAGCAGATCATTCCCTGGGAGAGGACCCCTTGTAGAGTTATTTCTTCAATGACCTGACCGTTAGGCAGCTTGGCCCCGGGCAGGGCCACCGGCACCGTTTGGTTGGCGGCAACATTAGGAGCGCCGCAGACGATGCTCCGCAAGTCGTCCCCGCAATCCACCGTGCAAACATGCAGGTTCTCCCCTTGGGGATGGGGGATGACCTCCAATACTCGACCGATGACCACTTGATCCAATCCCCGGCCGATTTCTTCAATAGTCTCTACTGAGGCACCGATCATGGTCAGTCGACTGGCCAGTTCCGCCTCACTGATTTTGTAATCCGCATAGTCCTTTAACCAGCGGCAGGATACAAGCATAACGCATACCTCCAGCCAATGCTAGAATTGGGCCAAGAAACGGGCATCGTTCTCAAAAAACAGGCGGATGTCGTCCACCCCGTATTTCAACATGGCGATCCTTTCAACCCCCATGCCAAAAGCAAATCCTCCCACTTCCTCCGGATCATAGCCAACCATTTCCAAGACCCTGGGATGGACCATGCCCGCGCCTAGGATCTCCAGCCAGCCGCTGTGGGAGCAAACCCGACACCCCTTGCCGTGACACATTACGCAGGAAATATCGATTTCAGCACTCGGTTCCGTAAAGGGGAAGTAGCTGGGCCGGAACCGCACTCCGGTATCCTTACCGAAGAGCTCCTCGGCAAAGACCTTCAAGACCCCTTTCAGATCACCGAAAGTGATGTGCTTGTCCACCGCCAAGCCCTCCACCTGATGGAACATGGGGGAATGGGTAACGTCCGCATCACACCGGTAAACCTTCCCCGGAGCAATAATCCGGATGGGCGGCTTTCTTCTTTCCATCACCCGCACTTGCACTGGCGAAGTTTGGGTCCGCAGGAGGATGTCGTCGGTTATGTAGAATGTGTCCTGCATATCCCGGGCAGGGTGATATTTCGGAACGTTGAGGGCCTCGAAATTGTAGTAGTCGGTTTCCACTTCCGGGCCTTGAACCACATCAAAGCCCATGCCCCGGAAGACGTGCTTGATCTCATCGAGAACCAGGGTAAGGGGATGCTTGTGGCCCAGGGGGGGACGCCGTCCAGGAAGGGTGATATCTACCCTTTCTCCTTCGAGGCGCCGCTGTTCCTCAAGGGATGCCAGTTTTCCCCCGGCTTCCTGAAGAGCCCTTTCCAGCTTATCACGGGCCTCGTTGACCAGTTTGCCTAAACGAGGACGCTCTTCAGGAGGAACCTTGCCCATTCCCCGCAATAATTGGGTAACCTCGCCCTTTTTGCCCAGGTACTTGACCCGAATTGCCTCCAGCTCAGTACTCGTTTGCGCCCGCCGACAGGCCTTTAAGGCCGCTTCTTTGACCGCTCCAATTTGCCTTTCCAATTAGAACGCCTCCCCTGCATGTACAAAAAAACCTTCTCACCAAGGGGCGAGAAGGAATCCGCGGTACCACCCTAATTCAGGCCTTTAGCTCCACCAGGAACAGGGCCTACTCGAGATAGGCCGCTATGGCCTACCCTCCCGATAACGAGGGAAATCGGCTCGGCCTAATCGCCTGTAGGGCTTTCAGCCGGCAACTCCGGAGGGAACTTCCTTCTGCCACCAATCCGGAAAGCACTCTCAGTCGTTGGTGCTTTCGCCCTGTCGGCGGTGACAGACCTACTTTTCTCCTTCATCGTTCCTCTTATCCGTATTCTTTTCTAAGCTTCCCTGGAAATATACTGTCGGTAGAGCAAATAGGCTGTAATGGATCCCGTGGCTTCAAAAAGCTTCCAGAAAAAGTCAGCCGGTGACATGGCAAGGATCCCCGCCCTTTCCAACACAACTTGCCCTCACTGATTATGATTATAGCACAAGGGAGAGCGGTTTACAAAGGGAACGGCTGTACGCCCCTTTGAAGCTTCTGCCGTACGCCCTCATAACACAAAACTGCCGCGGCTATGGCAGCATTCAGTGAATCAATCCCCGGTGCTTGGGGGATGGAGACCACCTGAGAGCCCTCAAAAAGGGCCGGTGATAGCCCCCCTCCTTCACTGCCGATAGCCACAGCCAATCTCTTGGTCATATCAAGTTCATAGTAGGGAATCTTCCCCCTTGGTGAGGTGGCTACCAGGGCGATTTGAGCCTCCCCGAGCTTCTCCATGAGCTCATCGGGTAGTAGACCGGTCACAATGGGGATGCGAAAAAGAGCTCCTGCAGAAGCCCGGGCTGCCTTGGGGTTGTAGGGATCAACCGTTCCCTTGGTCATCAACACCCCTGAGGCCCCCGCTGCCACCGCGGTCCTAAGCATTGTCCCCAGGTTGCCCGGATCTTGGATGCCATCGATAACCAACCACAAAGTACCCTGCTTCAAGGCCTGATCGAGCTGGCTTTGAGGCTGGTCCAAGACAGCGATGAGCTCTTGGGGAGTGGCGGTATCGGCCATGGACAGCAAGACCCGTTCATTCACCGGCACCACTTGCCAGCCCTTCTCCTTCATCAAGGCCAGCAGCGGTTCCGTTGAAGGCGAGGGACAAAAGAAGACCGTTCCAGGGGGACAGTCGGCCAGGACAGCCTCTTCCAAGGCTTTGGGACCTTCCAAAAGAAACTGTCCCCGCTCCTCCCTGTTCTTGCGGCGAAGCAACCCTCTAGCTTGTTGCACCAGAGGGTTCTGCAGACTTGTAATCACCCCATATCCCCATTTCAAAGGAAATCCCCGGATATGCTCCGGGGGTTAAATGTTCAGCTTTGCAGCTGGGTCTTGGCCACATCGACTAAGTGATTAAAAGAATCTATGTCATTAACTGCCAAGTCAGCCAACATCTTGCGGTTCACCTCGACCCCGGCCTTCTTCAGCCCGCCGATGAAACGGCTGTAGGACAATCCCTGGCCTCGGGTAGCGGCATTGATGCGGGTAATCCACAGCTTGCGGAAGTCCCGCTTGACAACCCGGCGATCTCGGTATGCGTAGCTTAGGGATTTCATGACCTGTTGATTCGCCGGCCGGAACAGCTTGCTTTTTGCACCGTAATAACCCTTGGCCATTTTCAGGATCTTTTTGTGTCGCCGACGGGTGATGGTGCCACCTTTTGCTCGCGGCATTGAAAACGCCTCCTTTACGTGTGTTCCATCCTAGGCATAAGGGAGCATCTTTCGGATCCTCTTTGCATCAGCGGCACTTACTACTTCAGCCTTGCGCAGGTGGCGTTTCCGCTTCGCTGTCTTCTTCCCCAGCTTATGGCTCTTAAAAGCTTTGTTCTTCATGAACTTGCCCTTGCCCGTCACCTTGAACCTCTTCGCGGCACCGCGATGGGTCTTCATCTTCGGCATCCTATGTCTCCCCCCTTTAGTTTGGGCAGATGCAGGTGGTACTTAGTCCTGTTTGGGAGCTAAAATCATTACCATATGTCGCCCTTCCAACCTTGGAGGAGACTCGATAACCCCATAATCCTGGACTCGACCCGCCAATTCCCCCAGCCTCTTATCAGCCAGTTTGGAATGAACGATTTCTCGACCCCGAAAGCGAACACTGACCTTAACCTTATCCCCGTCTTTTAGAAACCGCTCAGCGTTGCGGGCTTTCACCTGAAAATCATGCTCATCGATCTTGGGACTCATCCGCACCTCTTTCACGGAGATAACCTTTTGACGCTTCTTGGCTTCCCGGTCCCGCTTGCTTTGCTCATAGCGATACTTGCCATAATCCATGATCCGGCAAACGGGTGGCCTAGCCGTGGGAGCAACTTCCACCAGGTCCATGTTCCTTTCTGCAGCCAATCGAAGGCCTTCCCGCAGGGGCATTACTCCCAACTGCTTCCCATCGGAACTAATCACCCTGATCTCCCGTGCCTTAACCTGCCCATTAATCCGTAGTTCTTTGATACTCTACCACCTCCACGTTTTAGTTAAGCACTATCTGCTCCACACAACAAAAAGCGGGTATTCCACCCGCTTTTTGTTCAGCCACACCAATAAACTAGTTTGAGTTGGCTAACCAAAACCTTGTGGACAACCCTAAGGCGTCGCAAGGTGAGAAGCAGATGGCTTCTACTTATACTGTTCCCGGCAATATTATAGCACAGATTGGCCGTTATTAAAAAGGAATAAGGAACAGGTCAAAACCGCCAAAGCCACCTGGGAGGGTTCAAAAAAGGCCAACTGGACGACCTTCCCTTCCCTGGCTTGCTAATCCCCTTGCTTGCTCCTCGATTCCTTTTCCACCCGCTGGACGAACTCGTCCACGGACATGACTCCCAAGTCCCCCTGGCGACGGTGTCTAACGGACAACATGCCGCTTTCCACCTCTTTGTCCCCCACTACGATCATGTAGGGAACTTGCTGCATTTGGGCGTCGCGGATCTTGTAGCCTACCTTCTCACTCCGCACATCGGACTCAACCCGGATGCCACATCCCGACAGCTTCTTCTCAAGGCCCAGGACATACTCGCTGTGACGTTCGCCAACGGCCAGCAGGCGAACCTGTACAGGGGCCAGCCAAAGGGGGAAGGCGCCCGCGTAGTGTTCGATGAGAATGCCGATAAACCGTTCAATGCTGCCTAAGACAACCCGGTGGATCATGACGGGACGGTGGCGTTCGCCATCTTCGCCCACGTAGACCAAATCAAATCGCTCAGGCATGAGGAAGTCGAGCTGAATGGTGCCGCACTGCCAAGTCCGGCCCAAGCAATCCCGCAGGTGGAAATCGATCTTCGGTCCGTAAAAGGCCCCATCGCCCTCGTTGACCGTAAACTCCATCTGACGGGACTTGAGTGCTTCCTGCAGGGCAGTCGTGGCCCTCTCCCAGACTTCGTCGGATCCCATGGAGTTTTCCGGTCGGGTGCTAAGCTCCACACGGTACTCAAACCCGAACACTTGTCGGTAGATGTAGTCTACCAAATCAATGATGCCCATGATCTCATCCTTGATCTGGGAGGGAAGCATGAAAATGTGGGCATCATCCTGGGTAAAGCAGCGGACCCGCATCAATCCATGGAGCACCCCCGATAGCTCATGACGGTGCACTAATCCCATTTCGGCCAGCCTTAAGGGAAATTCGCGATAGCTATGCAGCCGTTCTTTGTACACCAACATGGCGCCGGGGCAGTTCATCGGTTTGATGGCATAGGCGGCATCATCGATCTTGGTAAAATACATGTTTTCCTGGTAATGATCCCAGTGCCCCGACTGCCGCCAGAGCTGCTCGGAAAGAATAATAGGGGTTTGAATTTCCTTGTAGCCCCTCTTCGCGTGTTCTTCCCGCCAGAAGTCCTCCAACAGGTTCCGCAAGACCATGCCCTTGGGGTGGAAAAAGGGAAATCCAGGGCCTTCTTCGTGGATGCTGAATAGGTCCAGCTCCCTTCCGAGCCGCCGGTGATCCCGCTTAGCCGCTTCTTCAAGCATGTACAGGTGTTCAGCCAACTCCTCTTGGGTCGGGAAGGCAACCCCGTAAATCCGCTGCAGCATAGGTCGGCTGCTGTCCCCTCTCCAATAGGCGCCGGCCACGTTGACCAGCTTGAAAGCCTTGATGTGGCCTGTGCCGGGCAAGTGGGGACCCCGACATAGATCAACGAACTCACCCTGGGAGTAGATGGTGACCGATTCGTCAGGAAGCTCCTCGATCAACTCCTCCTTGTACTCTTCACCGGCAAAGAGCCCTAGTGCCTTTCCTTTATCCAGCTCCTGCCGTTTGAAGGGCAGATCGGCCTTGATGATCCCCTCCATTTCCTCCTCTATCCTGGTCAAATCATCGGGCGAAAAGGGCTCGGGGACGTCAAAGTCATAGTAAAACCCGTTTTCAATCGCTGGGCCAATGGCCAAGCGGGCCCCGGGGAAAAGACGTCTGACGGCCTGGGCCATGACATGGGCCGTGCTGTGCCTGAGGATCTCTAATCCTTCCGGGGACGCGACGGTGATAAACTCGACTTTGGCATCTTGATCCAACGGATGGGTCAAGTCCACAAGTTCCCCGTTCAACCGGGCGGCCACCGCCCCTGGGGCCAATTGTTCAGCCACCTGGGCCAGGGTGCTGTCTTGCGGGACCTGGACTTGTTCTCCTGGCAACATCACCTTCACCATGGACATGTTCATCGCCTCCTCAAAATAAAAAAGCCCGCCCCCAAAGGGACGAGGCCAAAACCACGCGGTTCCACCCTTGTTGAAGGAATTCCATCCTTCCACTCAACGGCTGTTAACGGTGCCGGGCCGGCCGAGCCTACGCAGACTCTCCTTCGGTCAGCGGTTCCGGGGTGGTTTTCAGCGGCCCGTCCCAGGAAGGCTTGCACCCTTGACCTTCCCTCTCTTTGGGCTGCGACCAGCCTACTCGTCCCCGTCATCACCTGTTGTCCATGATATTATATCACCCGGGAGATTTCTTGTCACCCGGCTGCACGCAAAAGTTGCCCCGTTACAAAAGAACCTACAATTGCCAAGACATCGGTAGGCAAATAGTCTGATGATGCGGCATCAAAGAGAATGCTG
>JAAZLZ010000364.1 GCA_012799075.1 Bacillota bacterium | reverse complement strand
TGATTCCGGCTCCCCCCGGAACATGTTCAGGAATCGGCCGCCAACCCCCAGGGGGCACTCCAGGTTGGCAAAGACCAGCTGGGCCTGTTTGAGGGTAGGGGCCACCTTCTCAAAGGGATAGGTCCATCCCCTTTTCAGTTGGGCCTGTTTAACCTTGCGTTCGAACATGATATCGCCAACGGCCATTATCACAACCCCAGGCTCCCCTTCTTCAACCTGGCCTTCAAGCTGCCTTAGGAATTCGTCTATCTTCCTTTCACGACGGGAATTGAAAGGAGCAAGCTTCTCCGCAAGCCAGCTCTGGGGAGCCCGGGCCAGGCAAGCTCGCTGTCGCAGTTCCCCATCGACAAGCTGCAAAGGCTTTAGTCCCGCCCAAAGGCCTTCGGGAGAGATAATCCCCGCCACATCCGGCCGCTTGGCAACAAGCTCCACGATCTCTGCTTCAGACTTCAGTTCAATCTTCTGGGCCCGTTCACCAAGGGACTCCTTCAACAGGAACTCATATTCTTCGGCTCCATAGCAGCCCAAAGACCCATCCGCGAGGAGCCCCTCAAGGCTCACCGGCCCCGCCATGGGATGGAAGCGATTGACCACCACAATCCCCACCTGCTCCTTTAGCGGAAGAACCACATCCAGGTCCCCTCTGGCATCACATACGAAGAAGTCCAGCCCTTCCTGACCGGTGGTGGTAATCAGTTCAACCCCTTCAAAGAACCAATCGGCTACGGCCCACTGCAATTCACGCGGTACACCCACGCGGATGGGCCGGTCCAGCTCCGCCTTGATCCCCAATAGAAAGATGACCGCCAAGACAACGGCAACTGATGATCGAGCCATACTTCCCACCCCTTTGATATGTACGTGGGGGGGATAACCATTATGAAAGTGCAGTTTGTGCGGTAAATGTCGGCTCGCTGCCGCATTGACCCATCCCCCATGAACCCTAAGTCGCCGACAAGAGCGACATGGTTGCCTATGACCTCCTCTCTTGTTCTACCAGCAGCGGACAAAGGTCTACAGCATTTTGTTAGGCAACCATGTTATGATCCCCGGAAATAATGACAGAATAATGAGGGCCAACACTTGAAGCATGAGGAATGGTAGGCCCGCACTATAAATCAAGTCAATCGGAATATCCTCTTTGGCCACCCCCTTGACATAGAAGGCAGCATATGCAATCGGTGGTGATAGATATGATGCTTGTATCGTGACTGCGTAAATTATTCCAAACCATACCGGCTCAAATCCCAAAGCGTACACAATTGGGGTGAAGATGGGGATGCCGATGAGCAGTACCCCATATGAGTCAATGAACATGCCCATGATGAGCAGAATGATAAGAATCACGCCAAGAACAAACCATCGACTGAGAGCAAGCCCCGTAACTAGGTTGGTAATGATGGTATTCCCGCCTAGACCAAGGAAGACCGACGTAAACATGGAGGCGCCAAGAATAATCCACATGATCATACAGTTGGTCTTTAGGGTAACAAAACAGCACTCCTTAATCATTTGCCAATTAAGTTTGCGATGGGCTGCGGCCAGAACGAGCGATCCCACACAACCCAGGGCCGCCGCCTCAGTCGGAGTTGCAACGCCGAACACGATGGAGCCCAATACAAGAACGATTAGCCCCAGAGTTGGAATGACGGACTTGACCACCATATACAGTTTCTGCCTTGCTGAATATTTGCCCGCCTCTTCGGCAGAAATCGCGGGAGCAACTTCGGGGTTTTTCAACGCTTTCAGCAAGATGTATCCAACGTACAGTGCGGAAAGGAGCAAGCCGGCACCTAGTCCGCCTGCAAAGAGTTTCCCAATGGAAACCTGGGCCTGGGCGCCATAAATCACTAAAATGATGCTTGGTGGGATAATCGTGCCCAGACAACCCGAAGCCATGATGGTTCCACAGGCAAATTTCAAATCATAGCTGTGCTTCTGCATCGCTGGCAGAGACAACATGACCATCATCGTAATCGAAGCCCCAATGATGCCGGTAGCAGCCGCAAGCAGAGTACATATGACTACTGTGGCAATAGCTAGACCGCCCCTCAGTCTGCCAAACAGTATGTACATTGACTCAAACATATCGTCGGCCGCTTCGGAACGTTCAAGAACAGCACCCATGAAAATGAAAAGAGGTGCACAAACATAGGCCACATTGGTAGTGAGGGTAACAGCAGAATAAGAGAACAGATTCAAGATATTGGGGTTTCCCCACAATCCATAGCCGAGTATCACCGCCAGTCCGCCCATGGTAAAGGCTAAGGGATGTCCCATAAGCAGCACGACGAAGAAGACAATGCCTACAAGGGCAAGCTTGATTGCCGGAGTCATAATTTCCCCCCCTTAAAGACAAAGAAGAGATCTCGAATCAACTTCGCTATCCCCTGTAGTGCAAGCAAGACAAAGCTGAGCGCTATGACGATCTTGAGGGGGTACAAGGGCGGTCCCCACATGGTAAACGTCCTTTCGCCAATGGACACCGAGTGAATT
>JAAZLZ010000363.1 GCA_012799075.1 Bacillota bacterium | reverse complement strand
GGCCTTGATCACCACCGTCGCGGGATCGATCATCGCCACTGCCAGCATGCCCATCTATCACCACCTGACCAAGATCGTCGACGGGTTCATCGGGGAAATGGAGACCTGCCGGGATCGACTCGGGGAGCTTTTGCCGGAGAGGAGGGGGGGCCGTTGAGACGCAGGCAAGAGCCCCAGATCAATATGGCCCCCTTGATCGATATCGTCTTTCTCCTCTTGATCTTCTTTATCTACACCGTGAACATGACCGGTCAACCCTTAGACATCAACGTTGACCTTCCCGGCTCATCCACCGCAGAAGCGGGCTCGGCAAGGACCGCTGCCATCTTCCTCACCAAGGCGGGGAAGACTTATCTAGACGGTGAGGCAGTGGAGCTGACTTCCCTCAGAACCCTCCTGGCCACAGGCGATCAGGTTATCATCTACGCCGACCGGGGAGTGGACCTGCAGCGGGCCCTGCTGGTGATGGATGAGGTCCGGCTGGCGGGGATCAAAGATGTGGGTTTTGCCGTCTGGCCCCGGGAGGAGAATTGACTTGAAGCCAATCAACAGGGAAGGCAGCTCCATCTGGTTCTACCTGGCCCTGTCCATCGGGTGCCACCTGGTCTTTCTGATCCTTTTGCCCAAAAGCATTCCCCAGGCTCCGGCGCCAAAGGAAAGGATAGTCCAGGTTCGGCTCCATGAAAGCTCCAAGGGGAGACCTGCCTTGGACAAACTGGCGGCCCCCGACAAGGCCCATCGAGAACTGCCCCCGGCAAGGGATTTGCCCAAGGCCCCGCCCCGGGAGCCAGTCCCAAAGCCCGCCCTTGCCGATGTGCCAAAGGAGGTGCAAGGCGGGGGAAAGGCAGCGCCCCAGGCTCAGGATAGGGACCAAAGGCCCCCCGGGGAAGGCAGGGCTCCCGTGCTCAAGGAGGATCCGGCGGCAAGACCAACGGGTCCGTCGGCTCCCCAGATTAGTAGGATGGAGGCCGTCGGGAATTTGTCTCCAGCTCAAGGAAGCCGGCCCCAAGTCGATGCAGCGGCCTCGATGGGGGAGGACTTTCCTCCCGGCAAGGCGGGGGATCCTCCCGCGACGGAGGCTGCCGGGTCTTGGCCGGATGGGGCTCCTTCCGAAGACAAGGTTCCTTGCCGAGCTTTAGAGGAAGGGCCATCCCTACGGGTCTCCTGCCCTCCGATGAAAGAAGCTGCTATCGTTCAAGGCCTGGGCCCTGCGGAGAAAGCTTTGCCTGAAGATGAAGGCCGCCCCATTCTTTTGGAAGACATACAACCGGTCCCGCCGGGACCGACCGTTCCTCCCCCGGCCTTGGCCGAAGATGGGCCCGGCCCAAGATCCTCCACTGGGAGGACCCCTGTCCAGGAAGATGTCATCCCCAGGCATCCCGTTGGGGATAAGGGGCCCCAGCTCCCCGATGGAGCCTGGGTCCAGGCCAAGGCAGAGCCCCCGGCTGCAAAGCCTGCTGCCTTGCCGGGAAGCCTTCCCCAACTTCCCCGGCAAGGCGCGGCTTTAGCGCGGGATCCGGTCGATCTGATTCCTGCCAGGTCCCCCCTGGGAAAGTCCCTGCCCCCGGTCGACGGGGAGGATTCCGAGGATAAGCCCATCCCCGGGGGGATGGGGGTGGTCCGGCGGATTGAGCCCCTGTATCCCATGGCCGCCAGAAAACTGGGGCTGGAGGGGGCAGTTAAGCTATCGGTACGGATCGACCAAGAAGGCAGGCCCCTTGAAGTGAACCTGGCCGAGTCTTCAGGTCGATGGGATTTTGACTCCTCGGCCATGGAAGCCGTCGCCAAATGGCGGTTTGCCCCGGGCAGGGAGTGGATCGAGGTCGTAATTGAGTTCAAACTGACCGACTAGGAGGAAGCAAAATGAGGAAGATGTTCATACTCGGGTTGGTGATCCTTGTGCTGGCCGGCGGAGTTTTTGCCGCGGGCCCGGTGAAAATCCTGGGATTGACCCATCAGGAAGTCGCGGACATCCTGGGCAGACCCGCCTACATCAAAGTGTTCGACTACGGACCGGCCCAGAAATACGCGTATTTCACCCTCGATGAGTGGGAAATGATCGGGGACCTGGCCCCACTGGCCCAGGGGGAGGATGTTTACATCCGGGATGTAAACGGCGCGCCCTTCCAGTATCATGTGTCCTTCACACCGGTTTACCTGGGCCCGGACCGGTTCAGCCCCGTGTTTCGGGTCGGTGAATACACCATGTATCCGGAGGCTGACCTGGTCCTTGGGCAGGCGGCGGCTTGCGTTCCCCAGGGGGAGCTTTTAGCCCGGGGGAAAGCAAAGTGCTGGTTCAAACAGTATGAAGAGCCGTATCTGCCGACCATCATTGTGCAAATGGACGGCCCGGAGCTTCCCCTGGGCAAGTATCTGCGCCGCTTCCGGGAGGGCCAGGCGCCGAAGCTGGAGCTGGAGGTGGGGCTGGAGCGGGGCACATCGGTCGATAGCCTCACCCCAGCCGCCCGGGTAGTCTACATCACCGTCCGGCCCGGCGTCTTCCAAGGGGCCCCGGGCCAGGCCGTCCCCGTGGACGTATTCTTGTCGGCGGAGGGGAGGTGACGGGGTGGCTAACTTTCGACGCTTTACCCTTCTGATTGTTGTTTTGCTCATCGGAGGGACGGTTTTCGCCGGTGGATATCCTGTTTCGGTCCAGGACGGATCGGGCAGGGAAGTCGTCCTGGTGAATAGGCCCCGGCGCATCGTTTCCGGGACCCCCAGCTGCACCGAGATCCTGTTTGCCGTAGGAGCGGGGGATCAGGTGGTGGGGGTGACCAAATGGTGCAATTATCCCGAGGCTGCCAAGGACAAGGAAAACATTGGGGACATCGTGCCCCTCAATGTGGAGAAGGTCGTCGCTTTGAATCCCGATCTGGTGGTCCTCCAGCGACTGAACGGACAAGAGGCCCTCGATAAGCTGGTCCAGATGGGCATCCCCGTCCTTTTGCTCCAGGCCGACAGCTTCACCGGGATCATGGAGGCCATCACCATGGTTGGGAAGGCAGCGGGCCATCAAGATGAGACCCAAAGCCTCGTCTGCGGCCTGGCGGGGCGCCTTGAGGCCGTCAAGGCAAAGGCCAAGGGGAATCTGAAGGTGCTCATCCTGCTCGGGGGCGAGTCCCTTTGGACCGCGGGCCCTGGATCCTTCCTCGATGAGGCCGTCACCTTGGCCGGGGGGGAAAACGTCGCCTATGACCTGGAAGGGGGCTGGGGAGAGCTTAGCTCGGAGATCATCATCAAGCG
>JAAZLZ010000362.1 GCA_012799075.1 Bacillota bacterium | reverse complement strand
TCCTGGAAAATCCCATTTACAGGCGGGTCCACCCGACGGGCAACCGTCTCCAGGGCTTCCGGCAAGGAGGCATTGGCATAGCTGATTTCCGTTTCTAAGATTTGGAGTCCAAGCTGCAAAACCCGAAGCTGACGAGGCCGTTCGATAAAATTGCCGGCCACCATGGCCGAGATACTCCGGCAGCTGCCAAGAATCACCAACACTCCCACGACCCGGAGCAACCCCCCCACCTCACTTCCTAGTCCATATGTATAGACAAACTAACCAGGATATGCCCTGACTGACAACATTTCCTCACAACGAAAGGATCTCCTCAACGGTGCCAACGCCTTGTCGCCGACTTAGGACGACCACCCGGCGAAAGGGTTGTTCTGCCAAAAGGACAGCCATTAACGGGCGACGCCGAACCTCATCTAGATTTCGTCCATGGGCCGTTGCTATAACGGTGACCCCGCAATTGGCTGCTTCAGCAAGGGCAGCTCCATCCTCCGGTCGGCCAATCTCATCGGTGATCAGGACTTGGGGCGACATGGAACGGAGCAGAATCATCATTCCCTCAGCCTTAGGACACCCATCCAGCACATCGGTCCGGGGACCCACATCCAGCTGGGGCATTCCTCGGTAACATCCGGCAATCTCAGACCGCTCATCGGCGATGGCCACTTGCCGCCCTGGAAGTCCAAGGCTGGCCACCCCCCAGCTCAACTGGCGAGCCAAGTCCCGCAACAGGGTGGTTTTTCCACACACCGGAGGCGAGATGATCAGGGTCTGGCAGACTTCTCTTCCCTCAACAAGGAAAGGCAGCACCCCGTCGGCAGCCCCTATTACCTGGCGACTTAAACGCAAATTGATCCCCGAGATGTGTTTGATGGTTTTGAGTCGACCGCTATCCATCACCGCCTGGCCAACCAAACCCACCCGATGACCTCCAGGCAGGGTGACATATCCGTTTCGAAGCTCCTCTTCAAGGGCATATAAAGACCCCTTGGTCAAGAGCTGCACTACCCGGTCCAACTCTTCCCTAGACAGACGGTGGACCTTGTTGGGATTAAGACCGATCCCCTTTGCCCCAAGGAACGCATCTTTCCCGCTGGCAACGATCATGACAGGTCTTTCAACCCGCAGTCTTATCTCCTCAAGTCCATGGAGAATCTCATCGTCAAGGGCAACGACAAGGTCCCGCAAGGGCCTTGGAAGCACAGGAAAAATATCCCTCTCCAAGAGTTGTCGCACCGATGGCTGGGAATCCATATCGCACCCCCTGGAGAATAATATGCACAGATTGGACAAACTATGACTTGGACAAAAAATCCCCGTCCTTAAGGACGGGGATTAAATCCTCTGGCGTGCTAGTTGTCGAACATGCTAGATGAGTGGTCGTATTCACTTAGCATTAATGCCATTTGAAGCTGCATTGCATCGGAAAACCTGCGAGGCTCAAACCCGGTCAGCTGACGGATCTTCTTTAAGCGGTACACAAGGGTATTGCGATGAATGAACAAGTTCGCCGATGTACGCTTCAGGTCACAATCACACTTAAAGTAGGTATCAAGGGTTGTTAGCAGTCTTTCGCTGTCGCTCTCCAAGAGCCTGCTGATGATTCGCTCCACAAATCTTCTCCTGGTACCGGCAGGTATCTCCCTGATTAATTCGGCAACCCCCAAATCGTCCACAAAGTAGATCCGGCCCGGCCCCCAGAGTCGCTTGCCGGCATGACAAGCTGAAAAAGCCTCGGCATAGGATGCCCTGATACCACTCGGCGAAGTAACCGGCCGACCGATGCCAATAGTGATGCCGCCAACGATGGCAGATAGTCTCTCCTGAAGCTCTCCGCAAGACTCTCGAAGTTGACTTGCCCAATTCTCTTCACCGGGACCACATGCAACCGACTTCAGGACAACCACCTGGTCCCCGCTGGTGAAGGTTAGCATATCCTGCTCACAGGTGGCAAAATTGGTCCGCATCAACTCCATGATGTTATTGCGAAGCTTTTGGGTTTCCAGTTCCTCCCGGCCTGTACCGAGTTCCCCGATAAAGGGATAACCCCTACCGTCTCCCCGATGTAGACTGATCACCATCGCCACCCGTGGAATGCCGAAGCGAAAGCCAAGGAGCCCGGCTCTGACCACCAAGATGCTTTCTTCTTCTTCCGGGTTCTCGGCAATGAGATCCGCCACGAAGTGGGCGCAGGCCTCCCGTTTCAGCTGGGATTCTTCCGTCAGGAGAGCTTGCTGGAGCATCAGCTCAACAAATTCCTTCAAGAGCTCACCGTAGCCCCTCACCTCATCGGGTTCGCCCGTCATACCCACAACACCGACTATGTCATCACCAAGAACCACGGGCACATTAATCCCAGTGCGCTTGCATCTCAGTTCCTCCATGTTTTCCTTATCCACTTCCACCGTTCGGTTTTCCGCGATGGCTACCGCCGCAGCATAGTGATATTCTCCAATGCGGGACGGGTCCCCACTCCCGATTACCTGGGCTGTATCATCCATGATGTTCACATTCTTTCCCAAGATCCGGATGGCCCGATCCACAATGCTTTGTGCAAGCTCGGACGGTATCTTCATGAAGGGTTCATCTCCTGTTAAGGCCCGAAAATCATATTCGGCAGGAACAAGACCACCTCAGGGAAGACACTGATTAACACCAAGGTGGCAATACACGGTAGTAAGTAAGGCAGACTCGCCTTGGTGACGGCAGCAACGGGCAGCTCCGCCACATCACTGACCACGAACAGACATATACCAAAGGGCGGGGTGATAATCCCCAACATGAGAGCCGACGTCATCGCGATCCCCAAATGCACCGGATCGATCCCCGCCTGCATGGCCAGGGGCAGGAAAACGGGAGTCACCAAAAGCAATGCTGCAGTAGTGTCCAGGAAACACCCCAACAACAAGAGGGCCAAATCGATTAGGAGGATGACACCTGTCTTGCTAGAAGTGACCGACAGAATGAAGTTGGTAATCATCGTCGGGATGTTTTCAATAGTGACCAGCCAGCCGAACATGCCAGCAATAGCAAAAATGAGCATGATCGACCCGGTCATGATTACCGTATCTTCCAGGGTCTCCCACAGACTCTTCCACGAGACCTCCCGGTAGAGCAGACCAAGCAGGAGGGCGTAATCGATGGCCAACACAGCAGCCTCCGTGGGAGTTACGATTCCGGAGACGATGCCAACGACGATGATCACCGGGGTAAGGAGAGGTAAGAAAGCTCTCTTGAAGCTGTTCCAAAGCTCGTTCGGTGACTGACGTGGAAAAACGGGCCAAGACTGTCCTTCCTCCGTATGATGGGCCACGTACCAGATGTAGGTCATGAGGGAAAGACCCATGAGCACGCCGGGGACCAATCCAGCCATGAACAATCGGCCAACGGAGATTTCGGCAAGGGCAGCATACACCACTAAGGTCACACTAGGAGGAATTATTGGCCCCACGATCGATGATGCTGCCGTAATCCCCGCACTAAACTCCTTGCTGTAGCCAGCCTTAGTCATCATCTCCATTTCCACCGCACCAAGGCCGCCGGCATCACCAATGGCGGTTCCTGACATGGTGGCGAACATCATACTAGCAAGGGCATTAGCATAGCCAAGGCCGCCTCGCAAGTGGCCGACAAGGCTGATAGCAAAGTCCAGCAGACGCTTCGTCACACCTGTCGTATTGAGCATTTTCCCCGACAGTAAAAAAGCGGGCAGGGCCAGCAAGACGAAGCTAAACAGGGACCCAGCCATCCTGTGCCCAATCATCATGACGGGAACATTCTTTGTAATAAGGACGTACAAAAGCGATGGAACACCCAGGGCAAATGCTACAGGTGCCCTAAGGAGCAACAGAAGTATGAAAGGAATAACTAAGACACAAATTCCAAGAACGGAGCTTCCCACCAGGAATGCCTCCTTTCGCAAGCAGATGATTAGACATGTAAGGTTTTGCCAATATCCCAAATTTCGTCGATGATAATCAGGGACATGGAAAAGGCAAAGATAGTCACCGGTATATAGTAAAAGCTCTTAGGGACATTTAGGGCGACACTGTAATGGGTGCTCATCATTGGAATCAGCTGAAAGCCCCCATAGGTTAAGACCACCAAGAACCCAAGGGAGATGAGCCGCGTGAGGATGTCGATCCTTGCCTGGTGTTCCTTTGAAACACGGTTCACGATCACATCCACCACCACATGGCGCTTAGCGCCCGCTGCCACCGTTGAGCCCAAGAAGACCACCCATATGAACAAGATGACCGAGAGCTCCTCCGTCCATGTGAAAGGGTCTCTAAGAACATACCGGAAGAATACCCCTAAGGAGTTGCAGATGATAATCCCCGCTAGGGTTAGTACCCCCAAGATGGTCTGGACGCGCACTAGGACTTTGATGATCCGCTTTAAGTAGTCCTGCATTAACCTCCCACCTCAAACTTGAATTCTACGCAAGGATGCCTGTGGGGCAAGAACTTCCTGCCCCACAGGGAATTTCTGGACTTGTTTACCTCAACGCCTGGACCTGTTCATAGAGGCCTTTGCTCCATATCCCTTCTTCTTCCATTTTCGCCGCCAAAGCGGGCATCTTAGCCTTGAACGGAGCGATGTCAACCTCGTAGAACTGGGCTCCGCCTTCCTTCATCTTCTCTACATATTCCACACTCATTTGGCGTACCGTTGCGCTGAACCAGTCTCCCGCGTCGTTGGCTGCCTTGATGAGGATTTCCTGCAAGTCGGCGGGCAGGCTCTTGAACTTCCGATCATTGATTAGCACATTCATGTTGCTCATCAAGTGGTAGGTTAGGGTAATATGGGGTCCGACTTCATAGAACTTCATCGTATACATCGTGTCCAAGGGCCCTTCAGCTGCTTCAACGATGCCCTGCCGCAAAGCCAAATAAACCTCGCTCCAGGCCACCATCGTTGGTTTCGTTCCGAGGGCTTGCCATGACTCGAGGTACATCTTGATTTCTGGGACCCGCATCTTCAAGCCTTGCAGATCTTCCAGTTTCAAAATCGGTTTTCGTGAAGTAATCACACGAGGTGCACGTATCCAGTTATTAGCGACTACCCTTACACCCCGTTCAGCTCGCAGTTGCTCTTCAATGGCGCCGTTTACCGGGCCGCCAAGGAAATTCCGTAGGTGAGCCTCATCGTCAAAGACAAAGGTCAACGCCATTACGTTCCAGTCCTTGACGAACTGGGAGCACCACTCACCCGCATCACAGAACATTTCCAGGGAGCCCATCATTACTCCCTCAATCTGGCTGACTGCATCACCTAGCTGGGAAGCCGGATAAACTTCGATCTTAAGCCTCCCGTCGCTCTCTTTCTCCACTTGCTCTGCCATCCGCATCATAGCTCTGGTGGTGGTATCGGTAACAGACTGGATGCCTCCAAAGCGAAGGACGATGGGAGCTGCTCCTACCTGGCCAACACCGACGACAATCAGGCATACTAATAAGGACAAGACCACCAGCGTTTTTCTCTTCACTTCTTGTTCACCTCGACTGTTTGAAATACGTGCGTCTTTCCTTACGGAACACTTTTTTCGGAGCCCCTTCCACTAGAACCTGAGCGTCAACCAGCTTGTTCTTCCGCATCCTCACCTCCCCAGCGACCAGAATCATGACGTTAAACGACTCTCACGGTGTTCTATGTATTGAGTTCAATCCATCTGGGGCCAACTTTAACCAACCGAAAATTGGAGCTTTGGCGAGAAAGACACCTCAGCCAGATAAAAGAGACTTCGTTATTGAGTGTTCCTTTTCCTTTGGATCAAAGTACAAAAGCCCACTTCATACTAGAGTATCCTTGTGGCACTGTACAAAATTAACTATCGAAAGAAATAAAGTCGGTAAAAGCCTTCAAACTTGGGAATGCCCGCACCCGGTGTGAGCAGGCATTGCTCCCAGCAAATTGAAGGGGAAATTCGCTTTACGTAGAATGTTATGTCAAACCGATTCCCAGAAATGGGACATGGTGGTAGAGCGTCAAGACCTGCGCAAGGAGGAGTACAATGAGAAGACTGATGTGTATCTTGTAGGTATCATGCATGCTAGTGTTGTCCGGATGTGCTAAT
>JAAZLZ010000361.1 GCA_012799075.1 Bacillota bacterium | reverse complement strand
TCGGGCACCGAGGACTCGGAACTCAGCAATCCTCAACAAGACCTTTGCGGATTAGGTATAGTCCTGGGTTGCTGCACCGATGCGGGCTCCCGTTTCCTTGGCATCCTCCTTGTCGGCGTAGGCTTTCGAAGAGTAACAATGCATAAATTTGTGTAGGAACGGCAGCCAATCATGGTGGCGTCATGTTGACGAAGAAGGGCTGAGGGGCAATTGCTTGGATATGGGCGGCCCTTGCTTTTTTATATGCCTATATTGTAATATACGCATGAGGTGAAAGCGATGAGTGACATCTATGCCTTGCGGGTTGGAGTGGTGAAAGCCCTGGCCCATCCCTTGCGTCTGAGAATCATAGATTATCTATCAAGGGAAGGGCCTAGGTGTGTTGCGGAGATTGTTGATGAGGTGGGCTTCAGCCAATCGACGGTGTCGAAGCACTTGGCCGTCTTGCGCAAAGCGGGGATCATCAGGGGTCGAAAAGAGGCGTTGATGGTTTACTATGAGCTTTGCACCCCGTGTGTTGAACAGTTCTTTCACTGTATCGATAAAGTGCTGGAAACTGATCTGAAGATGAGGCAGATGGCCTATGATGGGGGGGAATGCGAGGGATGCAACAGGTGAGGGAAGAAAACTGGGTGGGGAAGGTCTTGGCTTGGGAGGATTGGTCGAAGTTCCTGTTGATGATAGGACTCTTTCTTGCCGCCTACTTCATTCCATTTCAAAGCCCGCGTATTAGTGGAGCCGTCATTGAAGCTCTTTTGATGCTGCAGGAATATGCCCGGGAGCATGTTCTGTTTTGTTTGGTACCGGCCTTCTTCATTGCCGGAGCCATCGGCAGCTTTGTGTCGCATGATGCAGTAATCAGGTATTTTGGCCCGGGTGCTAGAAAGTCGACAGCTTACATTGTTGCAGCTGTTTCCGGCACTGTTCTTGCGGTATGTTCGTGTACTGTCTTACCCTTGTTCGCTGGGATTTACAAGCGGGGGGCGGGTTTGGGGCCGGCGGTGGCCTTTTTGTATTCGGGCCCTGCGATCAACGTTCTGGCAATCATCCTCACCGCAAGGGTCCTGGGTTGGCAGATGGGACTAGCCAGGGCTGTTGGAGCTGTTCTATTTGCGATTGTCATCGGCCTCGTCATGGCTTTCTTGTATCGGGATGAAGAAAAGAGGCGTCCTCAAGACCATGGCGGGGAAGAATTCAATCTGACGAGAAACTCGGGGTTCCTTGGCGTATTGGTCCTCATCTTGATTTTTGCTGCCTGGGGGAAGCCGGCGGAACAAGGGTTTTGGCTTCGCGTCTACTCAATGAAATGGCATCTTACCCTTGCCTTGTTGCTAATCCTGGGCTACATGCTCAAGAACTGGTTTAGTCGGGATGAACGGATGAACTGGCTTCAGGCCGCCTGGGAATTTGCCCAGCAGATCTTGCCCATGTTATTTGCCGGGGTATTCATCGCAGGGGCCCTGATGGGAAGGCCTGGAGAAGACGCGGGACTGATTCCCGCCCGCTTGATCGCACCACTTTTGGGAGGGAATTCCTTGTTGGCCAACTTCACCGCTTCCATTGTGGGTGCCTTGATGTACTTTGCCACCTTGACAGAGGTGCCCATCATCCAAGGCTTAGTCGGTTTGGGGATGGGAAAAGGTCCGGCCCTTGCTTTGCTCCTGGCTGGCCCGGCCCTCAGTCTGCCTAGTATGCTGGTTATTCGCAGCGTGCTGGGCACCAAGAAAACCTTGACCTTTGTGTTATTGGTGGTGTTGATGGCCACAGTCTCCGGCGTGATTTTCGGGGCCCTAGTGGCCTAAAGAGAAAGGCGGGATGACCCATGATGAACATCAAGGTATTGGGTACCGGGTGTGCCAAATGCAGAGCTTTGGAAAAGAATGTTCGGCAAGTGGTGGACAAGCTTGGCATTGAAGCCCAGATCAGCAAGGTGAGTAATCTTGATGACATTTTGGCCTATGTGATGCTAACCCCTGCATTAGTCATCAACGAAAAAGTCAAGGCTTCGGGGCGGGTGCCCAGTCCGGCGG
>JAAZLZ010000360.1 GCA_012799075.1 Bacillota bacterium | reverse complement strand
TCCTTCCGCATGACCCCATAGCCGAGGCGCCAGCCCGTCATGGCATAAGTCTTGGAGAAGCCGTCAAGGATAATAGTCCGCTCCTTCATCCCCGGGATCTGGCTGATGCTGTAGAAATCCCCGTCGAAAATAATGCGGGAGTAAATCTCATCGGACAGAACCATGAAATCATGCTTTAAAGCCAGCTCGGCGATGGCCTCCAAATCCCCCTTGGAGAGAACTCCCCCGGTGGGGTTCTGGGGCGAGTTGACGATGAGCAGCTTCGTCTTGTCGCTTACCTTGGATCGCAAATAATCGATGTCAAAGCTGAAGTCCTTCTCTTCGAGGAGCGGCAGCGGCACCGCCTTGCCCCCGGCGAAGTTGATCACCGACTCATAAATCGGAAAGCCCGGATTTGGATACAAAACCTCATCACCAGAATCCACCAGCGCCATGATGGTGAAGAAAATGATGGGCTTAGCGCCGGGAGTGATAACGACCTCTTCCGGATCGACCGACAGGCCTCGGGTCTTGCCTATGTACTCGGCGACCGCCTCCCGGAGGGGCATTATCCCAGCGGAGGGCCCGTAGTGGGTCTCGTTGTTCTCAATGGCGCGAATCCCCGCCTGCTTGATGTGCGCCGGCGTGTCAAAGTCCGGTTCACCAATGGCGAAGCTGACAATCTCCCGGCCTTCGGCCTCCAGCTTCTTTACCCGTGCCAACACTTCAAAAGCCGTTTCCGTCCCCAACCTACCCATTCGTTCGGCTAAACGCACAGTTTATCCCCCCGTCGGTGCAGAGACAGACCCTGCCCTTTTTTAACACTCTATTCAACAATTCCCATCCCAATCCTCCTGCTGAAAACCTTCTTTCGGGCCCCGCAGCTATTTCTTCGGCACTTTCTCCCAGTCAGCCAGGAACCTTTCGATCCCTTGATCCGTTAGAGGATGCTTGCACAGCTGCTGGAGCACCTTGAAGGGAACCGTCGCGATGTGGGCGCCAAAGCGGGCTGCTTCAATGACGTGCATCGGATGGCGAATGCTGGCGGCGATGATCTGGGACTTGATGTCATGGACGGCGAAGATCTCCGCAATATCCCGGATTAGGTCCATGCCCTCAGAGGAGATGTCATCGAGCCGACCGATGAAGGGGCTCACGTAGGTTGCCCCCGCCCGGGCGGCCAGCAGGGCTTGACTTGCGGAAAAAATCAAAGTCAAATTGGTCTTGATCCCCTTGGCGGACAGGACCTTGGTCGCCTTGAGTCCTTCCGGCATCATGGGGACCTTGATGACAATATTCGGGTGCCAGGTGCTAATATCCTCCGCTTCCCGGATCATTCCCTCGGCATCCATGCTGATGACCTCAGCGCTGATGGGTCCATCGACGATGCTGCAAATCTCGCCCACGACTTCTTTGAAGTCCCGGCCTTCCCGAGCGATCAAAGAGGGGTTCGTCGTCACCCCGGCAATGACGCCCCAGCTGTTTGCCTCCCTGATTTCATCGATGTTGGCCGTATCCAAAAAGAATAGCATGCTAACGCCTCCTTGTCTCCATTTCGTTATTATTTCACCGTACGCCATCCAAATCCTGCCTGCTAAGCCCTTCCCCGAGGGCAAGCTCAAACCTGCGGGGCGGGTGCACCAGGTTCCTCCCCAACAGCAGGATGAGTCGGCGGTCAAGCTCGATGTGGAGTACATCCCTCGCCAAGCGGACCAGCCGGGGAAGCTCCCGCAGGCCCTTCTCCCCGATCTTGGCCGCTAGGGCCGTCAAGAACCGCTGCTGCCGATGGAGCCGGTCTTCCCTCGGCCCCGGACAGTAGCGCAGGTAATACAAGGAAGCCTCCCCATCCAGATGGGCCGGGCCCGCATCCAGCTGGAAGTAGGGCTCCCCTTCCGCATCCCGATAGATGATCTCTTGGTCGATGTCTAAGTCAACGCCCCCAAGGGCGTCGATCAGCCGGATGAAATCGTCCCCGTCCACCTCCAGACGGCCGGCTCCAAAGGCGGCAAGCTCTGTTTGCGGATCCATCAAGGTCACCCGCAAAACATCACCATCGAGCTCCACCAGCCCGGCCAGCCCCACTTCTTCACCAGCTGAGCCCACGACTAAGAGTCCCGCAAAGGGAATGGGATAAACGAATAGATAATAGCAGCCCACCGCGATGAAGACCGCGGCCAGCATGGCCCAGGCCAGCTTCTTATGCCTTCGCAAAACAAGGATCAGACCCTTCATCCCAGCCGCCTCCCGGAAGGTTTCCCCCCACGTGGAACGAACGGATTGTTCCACAGTTTCCACAAGTTATCCACAGGCAAAAACCCCGATTATCTAAGGGACTCTCCCGATTTGCACATTATCCACAAGGGGCTATTCCACACCCGTCAACCCACCCTAAGGCCAGGTATCACATTGGCATCCAGGGGCGAATGCCTCCCTGCCCGGAGCTGAAAGTACCCGGCCGAGGCGATCATGGCCCCGTTGTCGGTGCAAAGCACCAAGGGTGGATAGTAAACCTGAAAGCCCATGGCCTGCCCTTCCGCCATCATCCGCTCCCTAAGCCGAGAGTTGGCCGCAACCCCCCCTGATAGGACGACCTTCTCCACCCCCACCGCCTCGGCTGCAGTTAGAGTCTTGGCCACCAACACATCAACGATGGCCTCCTGGAAGCTGGCGGCAAAGTCCGGCAAGGGGATTTCCTCCCCCCGCTGCCTTAGGTTGTGGACATGATTCACCGCGCTGGTCTTAAGGCCGCTGAAGCTGAAATCAAAGGTCCCATCCCCCAGCATGGCCCGGGGAAAGGCAATCGCCTCCCGGTCTCCCTCCTGTGCCAATCGATCGACGGCCGGGCCTCCCGGGTAGCCCAGCCCCACAAAGCGGGCCACCTTGTCGAAGGCCTCTCCGGCGGCATCATCCCGGGTGCGGCCCAGGACCTGGTAGCAGCCAAATTCCGGCACATGGAGAAGGTCGGTATGTCCCCCGGAAACGGTCAAGCAAACGAAGGGAGGGGTCAGATCGGGATGGGCAAGGACGTTGGCATAGATATGGCCTTCCACATGGTTGACCGCGGCAAAGGGCACCCCGAGGCCAAAAGCTAAGGCTTTGGCCGCGGTGAAGCCGACGAGCAGACCCCCCACCAGCCCGGGCCCTTGGGTGGCGGCCACCCCCCAAAGATCCCCAAGGCCCACCCCTGCACACTTTAGGGCCTCATCGAGAACAGGGAGGATCATCTCCACATGCTTCCGCGATGCAACTTCAGGGACGACGCCCCCAAACCGAGCATGGATCTCCACTTGGGAGGAGATGATGTTGGCCAGGACCTTGCGGCCCTGAAGGACCACCGCCGCGGCCGTTTCATCGCAGCTGCTCTCCAGGCCCAGTACTAATCCTTCAATCATGTTCCTCCCCCTCCTGCAAATCCTTCCACATAATCAGGGCGTCTTCGTCGTTGTCCAGGTAGTAGCCCCGCCGGATCCCGGATTTGATGAAGCCAAACCTGGTGTAAAGCCGTTGGGCCTCGAGGTTGGTGATCCTCACCTCCAAGGTGAGGCCCTCCGCCCCCCGGGAGCGGGCAAAGGCAGCCAGGGTGCTCAAAAGTCCCCACCCCACCCCCCGGCGGCGGAATTGGGGGTGGACGGCCAGGTTGGTGATATGGCCCTCATCGGCGATGAGCCACATGCCGATGTACCCCACCACCCGTCCGTGGAGCCTGGCCACGAAGTAGTAGGCCCGGTCGTTGTCCAGCAGCTCCGCCATGTAGGTGCGCTTGGTCCAGGGGGTCGGGAAGGCCTGTTTTTCGATCAGGATGATCTGGTCCACATCCTTGACCCCCATGGGCCGGATTTCCAGTTTAGTCGCTTGTTCGTTGATCACACATTCGCCCCCACTTAATCTCAGCTTCCGATCGCCTAAGGTAAAAGGGCGTGAGCGTCATGGGATCTTCTTCTTCACCCCGGATGAGCTTCTCTTGGCCCAAAAGGCCAACGAAGGAGGCCCGAAGGATCCGGTTTGGGCCCGGGGCTAGTACAGCCCGCTCCCCCAAGGCTCCCTGGATAATCGGCCAGTACTTCCCCGCTCCATCCCCCAGGAAAAGGACCTGCTCCCCTGGGGGAAGACAATCGAGCAGCTCGCCGACAGGGACGTTCAAAGGCCCCTTTAGGGTCCTCCCTTCCCGGTAGATGCCGCCGTAGACTTCACCTCGCCGGGCATCGAGCAACGGGCAGACAAGGCCGGCAAACAGCTCTCCCTGCCTCGCCAAGGCATCTAAGGTCGGCACCCCGGCCAGGCTAATGTTCCAAAGGTAAGCAAGTATCTTCGCGGTGGTCATCCCGATGCGCAGGCCCGTGAAGGAGCCCGGTCCCAAGGTGACGGCAATGCCGCCTAGATCCTCCCCCGTCCATCCCGCATCGGCCATGATCCGTTCGATTGCTGGCAGGAGGCGCTCGGAATGGGTCATGGCCACATTCAAGATGTATTCGCCAACCACCGACTCCCCGTCCAGCAGGGCTGCACTGCCCGTTTTGGTGGAGGAATCCAGGGCTAGTATCCGCAATCTGCAACCTCCTCGACCACCGTGGCAAATCTTGAACCGTGGGGGATAAACTCAAGGGCCCGAAGCCCCTCGCCCAAGACTTCCAGGCGGACCTCCAAGTATTCTTCGGGAAGGAGGACCCTCACCTTATCTCCCCATTCCACCGCAGCAACGCCTTCACCGTAAAAGTAGTCTTCATAGCCGAGCTCTTCCAAATCAGCCGGCCCGTCCAAGCGGTAGACATCTAAATGATAAAAGGGAATCTTCCCCTGGTATTCGTTGATCAAGGTGAAGCTGGGACTGGTGATCATCTCCAAAACCCCCAGACCCCGGCCCAATCCCCGGAAAAAGACCGTCTTGCCGCTCCCAAGCTCTCCCGTTAGGATGACCACATCCCCAGGGCCCAAAAAGCTGGCCGTCTTGGCCCCGAGCCTTTCCATTTCTTCCACGGAATGGACTTTGATCATTAATCAATCCCCCGGGCTGCAAGGTGTCCGATGACTTCTCCCCGATGATTGCGGAGCACCACCCGGCGCCACCGGGGCAGGGCCTCGGGCAGAATGTCAAACTTGGCCAGCAAAGCCATGACCGACGGGCCCAAGGCCCTAAGGGAGCCATCTTCGACTTTGAGGGCAACGCCCCAGCCTCGCTCCAACAGGGCC
>JAAZLZ010000034.1 GCA_012799075.1 Bacillota bacterium | reverse complement strand
TAATATCTAGACAGGTAACCGTCTTCGCCTGCCGCGACAGGGGGATGGCCAAGGTGCCAGGGCCCGCCCCCACATCCAAGACCGTATCCGCAGGCTCAACGGATAAGCTGGCGATCACTTTGGCGATGAAATCATCATAGGAACCCAACAGCAGTCTTTGCTGGTGGAGCCAGGACCGGTCAGCCCATTGGTTTTCCGCATAGCTGCAGCGCCATGAAGAATTTGCCAGGGATTCTTGCCAAGGCTTCTTTCCGTTGACCATTATCTATTCCCCGTAAGGACTTTGGTAGAATTCCCGATAGAATCGATCGAGTTCTTCCTCCACTTGGATATCCTGGAACTTGTCGGGATACATTTCCTTCCCCATCCAGAGGGCAGCCAAGGAGGCTTCTGGTCCGGGCACCGACCGATACCACAAGGGAACGGAATATACCTTGCGATCTTTTACTGCCGCCACATCCTGCCAAACCGGATCGGTTAGGACATCCTCCAAGGAGAGTTTGGCCCTGGGATCAATGAGGATGACCTGGGGGTTCCAGGTCAGGACCTGCTCCATGGAAACGGTGACCGATGAGCCTTTCAGGTCTCGGCTGGCCAGCCGCCCGCCGGCTTTCTCCACAACGGTGTTAATGTAGAAATCGCCGCCGCAGGTTGCGAGTTTGCCATTTCGCATGTAGTAGACGATGGGGCGTTCATGTTCAGGAACAAGGAACATTCCCTGTGCGCTCCTGGGCCAAGGCCATATTCCCTTCAAACCAGGCGGCTAGTCTTTCTCCTTCTTCGGGAATGCCTAGGACTTCGGCAACGAACCGGAAGCCCACTTCCGGAGCCTTATTCGTTGTTATCTGGATATCAGTGAACACACTGGGTATCCCAAGCCGTCGAAACAGCTCCACATCCTCCTTGGTCCAAAGAATCATGACCTGGGGCTCTAATTTTAGGATCTCCTCGGTATTCCAGGCCCCTTGATTGCCCACCACCGGCAGTTGTTTGATTTTGTCCCCTACGGCCCTGGGCCAGGGGAAATCCCTCGACCAGGCATCAATGCCCACCAACTTGTCATCACCATGCAAGGCAAAAATCTGCGTCGTGAATAGGGGTGAAGTCGAGATGGTTCGGTTGATAACCTTTGGAAGAACCACCTCGGTGCCGGCCATATCCACAACAACACGGCTAGAGGCGAAAATTAGACCAGAGACAAGCAGCACCAGGAGCAGACCCAACAACCCGTGACGTTTTTTCATTATTGCGCCTCCTTTGTCTGTTGACTGACTTCTCTGCGTTCTATTCAACAACCCGCTACAGCTCGTCTTTCACATCGTTATGCTTGAACGAACATATTGCTTGTACCTTGATTCACCAGAAAGGACTGGAGTCCTCCCAACGGGGCTGGAGAATTCCAGCGAAAAACCCCGAGATCCCGGCACTGGCAGAAGGGCTGGAACATCGGGGTTTACTAGGGGATTGTAACTGGCATCAGCAAAAGGCACCATGTTTTAGGGCCCCGGGAAACTAGTCCCCGGGGCTACCAGGGGATAGTGAAAGTGGCCTGTTGCGAAGAGGCCACAGGTCCCAGCGCGCGTCGTTCTATTGGGACCTAAAGGTATATGCTTTCCCAAGCATAACGCCTTTGATGCTTTGTTCGTCATGGGGAATGAAACTCCTCCCTGAGGCAAAATTATTTTCAATACAGTTGCATCCCCAGGAAGATGAATCGAGCCGGCCTTACCCCTTGGTATATTTTTCAATGACCTTCATTAATTCCTCGATGACTTCATCCCCCGCTCCCTCGCGTACAGCCCTGGTCACACAGCCCTGGACGTGGCCTTCGAGGACCATCATCCCCACCTTGTGCAAGGCGGCCCTGGTGGCCGCAACCTGGATCAGGATATCTAAGCAGTACTGGCCCTCCTCGATCATCCGGGCGATTCCCTTGACCTGGCCCTCGATCTTCCGCAAGCGGCGGATAAGTTCCTCCCGCTTTGCTTCATAGGTATAGATGATCTTCATCCTCCTTCCTTAGGATCACATCGACTTCCCTAACTAGTCCTCCGTGGATGTAAAACCCCCGCATGACCGGCGGATCCAAAGAAACGATCAGGTAGCAGACAGGGTAGAAAGCAAGCTTAATGTCCCGGGGGGAGGGATAAGGGGGGGATTTAGGGTGGGAGTGATAAATTGCCGCGAGCTCCCGCCCCTCCCGTTCCATGTCCAGAAAGGCCGCTAGTTGCTCTTCCGGGTCCATCAGGTATTCTTTCTCTCTCCTCGGGGCAATATTGGCGATTGGATAGATGCGATCGGCCATCTTCCCAGGGGGGGCGGCCAGCAAACCGCAGACTTCCTCACAAGAAGCAAGGCAGTGCTCCATGATCCTCTGGGCTATCTTGCTTGAAAGGATGAACTGCTTGGCCATGGTTCCTCCTATTCTGCCCGGAAGGGATGGTGCAGCGGACCATACCTGGCCAGAAAGCCCCCTTTGAAGGCCCGGGGTTCGGAGACCAGAATGAAAGCATGGGGATCGTGGCGGTTGATAAGGTCGGTGAGGTCTCCTAGCTGCTTACGGCGAGCAAGGACCATGAGGACTTCCCGTTCACCTTCCAGACCGCTCCCCGACCAATTGGTCACCCCGAAGCCCTCTTGCCTGAGCAACTGGGGAAGACCTGTCGTTCGTTCAGTGATCACTTGCAGCACGGAGTAGCCGTAGGCCAGCTTCTCCTCCAGCTTCCCGCCAAGAATGGCGCCCACCGAATAGCCCGCGGCATAAACCAAGATCCGCAAAGGGTCCTGCAGGCGGGTGACCACTAGGGACAGGGCGGATACCCAGATAACGATTTCAAAGAAGCTGATGGATGCCGCAAGCTTGTAGCTGCCCTTCATTAGAATAATCCAACGGACAGTCGTGATAGTGACGTAGACTACCTGCATACAAAAGATAAGTAGAATGTCCATGAAAGATCGCCTCCCTCATGCCGCTGCAATTACTTTACGCCCTAAGGCCGTCCCCGTCAACCAGGATCGATCTACGAATTAAATGCCACAGGACCGATTTTATGATATAATACACTATGAATTAAACTATGGAAATTTATTTATATATTCGTGCCGTACCATCAAAAACCCCACCGAGGGGGTAACACCATGAACGGAGGCGGCGAAATCAGGGAAGTTGGCAGGCCCTTTGCGGGCTTTGCGAGACTAATCCTTTTGTCGATACTAAGCTGCAGCCTCCCTCTATATCTTCGCCTTAATCATTGGAGCTTGTCCCTCCCCATCGAGCGAATTCCCCTTTTCAGCTTGGGCAATGAACTGCTCAGCATAGCCATATCCTTTTCCATTTTCTCTGTCACCTGGTATGAAGACTATCAAAATAGGAGCAAGCGCAATCTGATCTTGGGCTTCGGTTTCTTGGTGGTGGGAATCCTTCGGGTAGCCCGCTTTGCCAGTAGCTACGGCTCCTTCCGGCCCTTGGGATACAGCCTGGCCATCTATTGGGTCCAGGCTGGTTTTCTTTTGGCCGCTTCCCTGCGACCCATGACGAAGCCCTACCAACCGAAAGACCGCTTCAAGGCCATTGGCATTAGCTTTTTGCTGACCGCCGGGCTGCTCTTTGGCTGCAGACACCCATCCCTAGACCATTACCATCTTCTCCTTCTCATCCCAGCCCTCATCCACCTGGGCCTTGAGTTCCTCCGACATGATCCTGATAATTTCTTTATCGGGGCGGTTCTGCTGGCCATATCCCAGCTGACTTTCATTTACTTGGGCCCATCAAATATCCTTGGCTGCTGGATAGCCTTCCTTGCCCAGTTGTTTTTCTACAAAGTATTAGTGTTTGATCCCCCTAGCACCGAACTACAGCCCTTGCTCAAACTTTATCAGGGAACCGACTTTCGGGAGCTTCGGGAGCTGGGCCATGAGACGAAGAACGTCTTAACCGCCCTGCGGGCGATGGCCCAATTCGGACAAAGCCTGATGGAAACCACCCCGAAAAATAAGGATCTTTATACTCGGATCATCTCCGAAATCGATCAGCTGAGCTCCTTGATCACCTTCACCTTGGCCCGGCAAAAACCCGATTTGGTCAAAGTGAACGAGGATCTGATCCGGCTGCTTAAAGACCTGGTGGATCTGCTCGGGGCCAAAATCGAGATGGCAGGCATCAACATCAGCTGTTCCTTTCCGGAACAGGTGCCTTTGGTTCCCATCTACCCCCAATTGCTTAGACAAGCTTTGCTGAATGTAATTCACAACGCGCTTCAGGCAATGCCCCAAGGGGGGGATTTACAGATCAAATTGATGGTGCATCCAAGAAGGGTCGCCATCACCATCAAGGATAATGGCTGCGGGATGAGCTCCCAAGTCTCGAGCCGCGCCTTTGAACCTTTTTTTACTACGAAAGAGACAGGCACCGGCCTTGGACTTGCCATTACCAGGCAAATCATCGAGGAAGTTCATCAAGGCAAGCTGCAGATGAAAAGTCAGGTGAATTGCGGCACCACCTTTTTGATGGAGCTGCCCCTATCAGACCAGCAAAACACCTTCATCCAGATGAGCGGAGAATCGATGATAGACAAGCCCAAGAACCCGCAGGCAGGCTCGTCTTCCCACCAAAAGGAACAAGGCCGCCCGCAGGCGGCCTCAAATGCCTAGATGAACAAGGGACCGAATACCAACGCGACGATGGACATCAGTTTGATCAAGATGTTCATCGAAGGACCAGATGTGTCCTTGAAGGGGTCGCCGACCGTATCCCCGACAACGGCTGCCGCATGGGTGGGTGTGCCTTTGCCGCCTAGGTTGCCTGCTTCGATGTATTTCTTGGCATTATCCCAGGCTGCCCCGCCGGTGGTCATCATCACCGCAAGGAGAACCCCGGTCACCAGGGAGCCGGCGAGCAGACCGCCGAGGGCCTCAGGACCCAACAAGAAACCAGTCACGATGGGAGCAACAACCGCGAGGAGACCGGGAACAATCATTTCCTTGAGGGCGGCCGCAGCGCTGATATCCACGCACCGAGCCGAGTCGGGCTTGGCCTTCCCTTCCATTAGACCCTTGATCTCCCGGAACTGCCGTCTTACTTCTTCGACCATCTGGAAAGCTGCCCGTCCCACGGCCCGCATGGTGATAGCCGCAAAGACAAAGGGCAAGGTGCCTCCCAAGAGGAGCCCGACAACCACTTCGGCCTTGGAGATATCGATGGTGGTTAGGCCCACCGTGTGAATGTAGGCATTGAACAGGGCCAAGGCGGTCAGGGCTGCGGAGCCCACGGCAAAGCCTTTGCCGATGGCCGCGGTGGTATTGCCTAAGGCGTCGAGTTTGTCGGTCACGGCCCGGACGTCTTCGCCCAAGCCGGCCATCTCGGCAATTCCCCCGGCGTTGTCGGCTATGGGGCCGTAAGCGTCGACGGACATCGTCATGCCGATGGTCGACAGCATGCCCACGGCAGCAAGCGCAATGCCATAGATGCCGCCTAGGTGATAGGCGAGCAAGACTGCAATGCTGATAATCACCATTGGGGCGGCAGTGCTGATCATGCCAATGGCCAGACCATTGATGATGGTGGTGGCCGCCCCCGTCTGGCTGGATTTGGCCAAATCAACGATGGGAGAACCAGAAGTGTAATGCTCGGTAACGGCCCCGATCAATACTCCCGCCAAGGAGCCGGCCACAATGACCCAGAACAAGGATAAATCACCAATCAGTCCGCGCACTAAGAAGAAAGAGCCCACCATCAAGATCAGGTTGCTCACATAGGTTGCATTACGCAAAGCCTGCTGGGGCTCGACGTTTTGGAAGCTCTTCACGAACATGGCGCCGATCAGGGAGGCTACCGTGCCCACAGCCACCAAGGCTAAGGGAAGAGCCATCCAGGCAGTGGGATTGGCCATTGTTGCGCCGATAGCAAGGGCTGCGGTCACCGAACCCACATAAGACTCGAACAGGTCAGCGCCCATCCCTGCCGTATCCCCAACACAGTCCCCCACATTGTCGGCAATAACTGCCGGGTTGCGGGGGTCATCCTCTGGAATTCCCGCCTCCACCTTCCCCACCAGGTCAGCTCCCACGTCTGCGGACTTGGTGTAGATCCCGCCGCCGACCCGGGCAAAGAGGGCTATCAGGCTTGCGCCCATGGCAAAGCCGTTAATTACCTCGCTTTTGACCTCAGGGGAAGGGATGAGAATATATAAAATACTTAGGCCCACAACCCCCAGACTAGCCACGGCCATGCCCATCACCGCTCCACCGCTGAAAGCCACATTCAAAGCAGCCGACTGCCCTTTGGTGGCAGCCTGGGTGGTGCGGACATTGCCATGGGTAGCTGCGTTCATCCCCACATAACCCGCCAGCATGGAAAAAGATGCACCCATGACAAAAGCCAGGGCCGTTGGCAAGTTAATGGCGATGGCCATGACAACGGCTAAAGCTGCCGCAAAAATGACCAAAGCCCGGTATTCCCTGTTGAGGAAAGCCATGGCCCCTTCGTGAATCGCCCCGGCGATGTCTTGCATCTCGGGGGTTCCCGTGGGTTCATCAAGTACCCGCCGGTACATGAACAGGGCAAAGAACAAGCCCACTACACCCACCGATAGACTCCACTGTCCAACTTGCATGCTTCAACCTCCCAGTCCAGATAAATTGACCACACAGCAAGACATGTCAAATAGTCGCCCAAAGGGCGACCCAAAAAGCCCTTGGCCCCCGCCTTTGTTGACCACGAAGCCCCCTCTCCTTGCAGCTGATTGCAGGGAATTTTCCGGCCGGACAGGCCGCCAAAGGCCGTGCTAATATAAGGGAAACCCTTTGGAGGGCCGCCTCCCTCGATAGGACGACCCACTCCATCAGCCTTATCGAGGCTGCAACTGGTACAAAGCAAAGATCGTACCAAGTACCACATATTCCACACAAGCTCCCTTACTCCTGCCCCTCCATGCAAGAAACCGGAGGTTTCCCTCCGGTTTCCCCAAGCCCCATGATGGCTTTCAATGACCGACCTTGGTGGGTCCTTTGTTGAAACCGGCACTCCCTCCTGCCAGTATACCCCTTCCCAGCCAAAAAATCAGTAGTATCCGTACTTTTCCAAGGCTCGCCCCATGGCGATCAGGTTGTCTGGCAACACGTAGGGAGGGATGGAGTTTTCGCTGGCTAGAATGTAGCGGCCCCCCGGTCCCACCTGCTCGATTCGCTGCCGCACCGACTCCTCCACCTCCGCCGGAGTGCCCCGGGTCAAGGTGTAGTGGAGATCGATATTCCCAAAGAGGGTCAGACGATCCCCGTACTTGGCTTTCAGTTCAACGATATCCACGGCGGCGGGCTCAATGTTGCCGATGCCCTTCATGCCAAAGGCCATCAAATCATCGATAATCGGCATGAAGTTGCCGTCGGTGTGGAGCAGCCAGGGAATGTTCAGCTTGGCGTTGATCTTCTTGTAGCGGGGTGCAAACAATTCGTTGATTATCTGGGGAGAGAAGATGGGCCCTCGCTGATCGCAAAGGTCATCGCTGATGACCGCCAGGTCAAAGTCCATCTCGTTTACCTTCTCCACCACGGCTAGAGTCCAGTCGTTGAATATGTCCATAATGGTCTCAACCAGGGGTAGATCATCATATAGGGCCAGACTGAAGTCTTCCATGCCCATGCTCAAATAAGTGTTGGCCACCCCTGCCCGCAGGCAGGCAACCGCCGCGTAGTCGCCCCGGTAGGCATCCAGGTACTCCTCAAAGGGACGATAAAAGTCTGGGTCCGTCGGATCCGGCAATTGGGACCGCAAGAAATCCAGATCATCCCAGCCCTTGACCAGCCCCGCACCTACATACTCCACACCGGCCGAGAAGTGTTTTTCGGTCACATCGGGGGGTTTTAAGTTAATAGCTACATTATCCAAAGGCAGTATTTCCAGGACGTTGGGATCGATGTTGAATCGGCCGGTAAACTCCGAAGGACGACCCAAGAGGGCTTCCGTGACCTTAGGGTCAATGACCATCTCACACCAAGGGACTCGGTCGGGCAGCTGCCCATTTATCGCAGCTAAAACCCTTTCTCTTGGCTTCATGGACAGTTCTCCTTTCTGTCAGCCTAGTACGGTAGTCCGCACCGCGGCCATTATGTCCTCGACCTGGGGGGTAATAAACCGCTCCAGGCGAGGGCTGAAGGGAATCGGTGCGTTCTTGGAGCACACCCGTTCAATGGGAGCATCCAAATAGTCAAAGCCTTCGTTGCCCACCACCGCCGCAAGCTCAGCCCCGAAGCCTCCCCGCTCGGGGGCCTCGTGGACCACAACCAGCCGACCCGTTTTGGCCACCGATTCCAGGATGGTTTCTTTATCCAAGGGAACCAGGGTGCGAGGATCGACGACTTCACACTCAATGCCTTCATCCGCTAGTTTGGCTGCCGCCTCCAAGGCAAAATAGACCATCCGCGAGGTGGCCACCAGGGTGACATCCCCGCCCTCCCGCTTGATGTCCGCTTTGCCTAGGGGGATGACATACTCCCCTTCGGGGACGGGCCCTTTCGTGTTGTAGAGCATCTTGTTTTCGATGAAAACGACGGGATTGTCTTCCCGGATGGCCGCCTTTAAAAGACCTTTGGCATCATACGGAGTTGAAGGCATGGCGACCAGCAGCCCCGGTGTGTGGATCAACCAAGCCTCAAGGCTTTGGGAATGCTGGGCCGCCGCGGACCTGCCGGCGCCGCCAGGAGCGCGGATCGTCAGCGGAATGGTCACTTTGCCCCCCGTCATGTACCTGAGTTTGGCCACCTGGTTGGCGATCTGGTCCATGCACACACCGATGAAATCAATGAACATGATTTCGGCTACAGGGCGCATTCCCACCGCAGCCGCGCCTAGGGCGGCGCCGATGATGGCCGCTTCGGAAATAGGCGTATCCATGATCCGTTCCGAGCCAAACTCCTGCCAGAGCCCCTGGGTCACCTTGTTGGTTCCGCCATAAAAGCCGATGTCTTCTCCGATAAGGAAGATGTCCTCATCCCGCTGCAACTCTTCCCGCAAGGCCTCCCGCACCGCTTCGCGACAAGTTATCTCCCTCATCACAGAATCGCCCTCCTTCCGGCTTCCGTCGGCACGTATACATCCTCTAGGGCCGTCTCTTCCAAGGGCTCCTCGCTGCGGTAGGCAAACTCGACAGCCAAACGCACCTCTTCCACAGCCTCCGCCTCCAGTTCATCCAGCCTTGAGGCTGGGATGCCCTGTTCCTCCAAGTATCGCCGAAAGAGATTCAATGGATCTTTCTTCAGCCAGGCCTCCAGCTCGCCCGGCTCCCGATAGGCCCCGGGATCACCGACGAAATGACCGTAATGGCGATAGGTCTTGCACTCAAGGAGCGTCGGTCCTTCTCCCCTCCTGGCCCGCTCACAGGCCTCCAAGGTGGCCTCTCGCACCGCTAGGACATCGTTGCCGTCGACAACCACCCCCGGGATATTGTAAGCAGCGGCCCGGTCCGCGATGTTTTCCACCTTTTGATGGCGGCGCTGACTGGTGCCCATGCCGTACAAGTTGTTCTCGGCGACAAACACCACGGGCAGATCCCAAATGGAGGCCAGGTTCAATGCCTCATGGAAGGTTCCCTGATTGCTGGCCCCGTCTCCAAAAAAGCAGGCCACCACCTGACCCCGCTGCCTCTTTTTCGCAGCCAAGGCCACTCCGTTGGCGATGGGGATGCCTCCTCCCACAATCCCGTTGGCCCCAACGATGCCCCGGTTGAAATCCGCGATGTGCATCGATCCTCCTTTGCCCCGGCAGCATCCTGTAGCCTTGCCGTAGATTTCCGCCATCATTTCGTTCAGGTCGGCTCCCTTGGCCAGGACGTGCCCGTGGCCCCGATGGGTACTGACCACATAGTCATCCTCCCGCAAAGAAGCACACACCCCGACGGCAACTGCCTCCTGGCCGATGGAGGAATGTAAGAACCCCGGGATTTGCCCGGCTAAGAAGGCCTTCGCCACCGCTTGTTCAAAATGACGGATCTGCAGCATTGTCTTCTGCAATGATACAAGTTCTTCTTTGGTCAACCTGCCTAAACCCCCTTTTCCCCTGGCAAGCAGGCAACAAGATCCGATCGATGTCATACTCCGCTCCTATTTGCCCATCTGTCAGGCATCTCTAGCCATACAGCACCACAATCACTTCTGCGTTTCCAAGGCAAATTTCGCCGACGCCCACTTCAAATCCTTTTATCGATGCGAAAATCCGCCTGCCAAAGGCAAGGTCAAGAAGCCTTTGTGGAGATTAGCAAAAATCTAAGTGGGCAGTCTAAACACTGGAGGTGAGCCTATGGGCAAAAAACCGAAATGCAACCAGCCCGATTGTGCCAATTGGAACGGTGAGCAATGCCTGGTGGGTGCAGACACCCAAATGGAAGTAGGCAGCATCGGTGAAAAGAGAAAGAAGCGCAAAGTCCGTCAAGAGGAATGCAAGGAATACAAGCCCAGCCAAGGCTAGTCCCAAGGGCCAGGCCCAACCTGGCCCTTCAACTGATCCGGTCAACCGGTTTCGAGCTCCAACGGCGACAGGAAACCTTTCCCCCTAAAGAGAATCTATCCTTGTCCCCCATTTGCGGGGCGCAATGAGCTCATTAGGAGGGCAAACGATGCCGATCAGCTGTATTCCTGTGTCTTTGTATCCAGATTTTCGCAGCGGCAAACTGACTAACGCCGAATGGATCAAGCTTGGTGCTCAAGCAGGTTTGGATGGTGTGGACTTCAGTCCTTCTTTCCTGCCGGAGGACCCGAAGGCCCTGGAGGAAATTCGCCGTCAATTGGAAGACGCGGGCCTCCAAGGGGTGATGATCGTCGGGCATCAAGACTTCACCCATCCCGATCCCGCCAAGCGCCGACAAGAAATCGAACAGGCCATCAAGTGGGTCAAGATGGCCAAAACCCTTGGCTGCCCTTATATCCGTACAACGGCTGGCCAGGCCCATCCCCAATTGAGCCGGCAGCAGGGCATCGACCTGGCGGTGGAAGGAATGAATGAAGTCGCCCGGGTCGCCGTCGATTTGGGTGTGACCCTCGCCTACGAAAACCACTACAAGAGCGCTTTTTGGGAGTATGAGGATTTCTCCCGGCCCCATGACATCTATCTGGCTATTCTCGAGGGCTGCAGCGCACCCGGCGTGGGAGTGAACTTCGATACAGCCAACCCCGTCTTCAACAACGAGGACCCTTTGGAGCTTCTAGAGGCGGTAGCACCTCGAATCGTAAGCATCCACGTTAATGACCTTAAGGCAGCCGGCGAATTCGACCCGGTCCTCATCGGCACCGGTGTAGTCCCATTGCAGGCAATCTTCCACCGCCTTAAGGAGCTGGGCTTCGATGGATGGCTGTGCATCGAGGAGTTCAGCCGCACCGGCCCCGGGGCAGTGGCCAAGGCCTGCCAATGGCTGCGGAAATCCTGGCAGGCAGGCAACTAACCCATCAGGATTTAAGGAGGAACCCTATGAGTTATTTCCACTGGCAAAGCGCCAAGCCCCAGATGGCTCGGGATTACATGATAGCCGCGGAGCACCCCCTGGCTGTCCAAGGAGGGTTATCGGTTCTGGCGGCAGGCGGCAACGCTATGGATGCTGCGGTAGCCACCGCGGCCATCAGCTGGGTCGTGATGCCGGACATGTGCGGGCCGGGGGGCGATGTGTTCATCATCGGCCATCAAGCCGGCAAGCCCTGGGCCCTCAACGGCAGCGGGGAAGCGCCGGCAAACGCGAAGGCATCTGTCTTCACCCGTCTTGGTTTGCGTCAAATGCCTCTGGATGGTCTGCTTTCCGTCGCGGTTCCCGGGGCCGTTGCTGGACTGCTTGAAGCCCATGCCCGCTTCGGCTCCCTGCCTTTGGCAAAGCTCTTGGAAAAGGCGGTTTTTTACGCTGACAGGGGCTTTCCCGTTTCATACCGGTTGTCCAATTCCATCATGAATCAACGGGCTAAGCTCGAGAAGTTCCCGGAGGCCGCGGCCCTCTTCCTTCCAGGGGGAAGACCCCTTCGACCCGGCGAGATCCTTCGCCAGCCTGACCTTGCCGTCACCTTGAAAACCATGGCCCAAGAGGGCATTGAGCCTTTCTATCGGGGAGAAATCGCAAGGAAGCTCCTTGAGTTGTCCCAACGGGAAGGCGGCCTTTTTTCCGGGGAGGAGCTGGCCGCTCACGAAAGCGAGTTTTATGAGCCCTTATCCATCAGCTATCGGGGCTATACCGTCCACCAAAACCGCCCGCCGTCCCAGGGAATGATCATGCTGGAAGCATTGAACATCCTAGAGAATTTCCCCTTGTCATCCCTCGGCTTCGATGATCCGGATAGAGTTCATCTTATTGCCGAGGCACTAAAGATTGCCTTCCACGACCGGAACAAGTGGGCTGGGGACCCTCGTTTGGTGGACTTTCCCCTAGATCGGCTCTTATCGGCTGATTATGCCCAAAGCCGCGCGAAGGACATCAATCCAAACCAGGCCTGCTGTTACAATGGGCCGTCTGCCAAGGGAGATACTACTTCCTTCGTCATCGTCGATGCCGAGGGCAGGGGCATCTCTTTCATCCACAGCAACTCCATCCCCTTCGGCAGTGGGGTGATCATCCCCAGTACGGGCATCTTATTGAACAACCGGGCCGGCAGGGGCTTTACCCTTCAGGAAGGTCATCCGAACTGCATCGCTCCCGGGAAGAGGACTATGCATACCCTAAATACTTACATCGTCACCAAGGAAGATAAGCTGTGGCTCCTGGGTAATACGCCGGGGGGAGACGGTCAGGTCCAATGGAACGTCCAGGTGTTAAGCAGCCTGATCGATCACAACTACAATCCCCAGCAGGCGGCAGGGGCGCCCCGATGTCAAGTCTTCCCGGGGACGGATCCCGCCGATCAAGGAAAGCCCCCGGTCCTTTTCCTGGAGGAGGGCTTTAGCGAAGAAACAGGGGACTGGCTGGCCAGCCGCGGCCATAAGGTCTGCTGGACGGCCCAAGGGGGAGGTGCTGTCCAGCTCATCCAGGTGGAGGAGGGACTACTCCTTGGGGGGTCGGACCCTCGCAGTGAAGGATTGGCCCTGGGTTCTTAGAGGGCAGCTAGAAGAAGTATACCGACAATGACGCCTGCTACTCCGCCAAAGGTGCCGCTGTGCCCCTCGGCTAGCTGCTGGGCGTCGGGAATCATTTCGTCGAAGATGATGTAAAGCATCGCCCCCGCGGCAAAGCCAAGGGAGACGGCCAGGACAAGGGGCGAAACATGTCCAATCAGGGCCCCAAGGAAGGCGCCGATTCCCATGGGCACCCCTGCGGCTCCCGTCCAGATGAGCACTTTCTTGGGATCTACGCCTCCGATCATCATGGGGGTGGCCATGGCCATCCCCTCCGGTATGTTTTGGATGGCAATAGCAATGGCCAGGCCCAACCCGGTCTCCACCCCGACGGCATACCCCGATCCAATAGCAAGACCTTCAGGCAAGTTGTGCATGGCAATGCCAAGGCCCAATACGACTCCAGTCTTGACGTACTGGGAGCCTTCCTCTGATTCGGAGAAGAAATGGGTGTGGGGAAGGATAAGATCAAGGATCATAATGATGATTGTTCCCAGAAATAGCCCCGCCATGGTTGGCAGCAAGCCCCCGGCAGCAAAGGCTTCGGGGATGAGGTCTAGGAAAACGACGGACAACATGATGCCGGCGGAAAAACCAAGCACTCCGCTCAGCAGCCCTTCGCCGGGTCTGCCTAGGGCCAAGGTGGCGAGACCCCCCGCACCCGTGCCCAGGACACCGACTAGCAGGCCAACCACACCGATGGCAACCGTATGCAATTACTCCATTCCTTTCCTGCTCCAAAGAGAACGATTTTCATTCTAAGTCTAGCTGAGGCAAGCAGCCCCGTCAAGGATTTGACCCGGGGGTTGTCCCTTTTCACCGCGGTGCTCCTAAAGTGGGCTTGCCTGAAGGTTTTTCCAAGAGCCCCAGCTTCTATTCCAGGAGGGCAAAAGGAGGAGTCACCCCTAGCCTCTGCCCTAAGACAACCAGCTCCCTGGCCACCCCTAAGCTCATTTTGATGCCTAAGGTGCGACTCTCCTCTAGGTTGATGAACTCCTGCTCGCCGGGCATGTAGATCCGATCAAAGCCCTTGGCCAACTTGACGCCTTTTAGCTGTCTGATCAAGTTGTCCATGTTCACCTTGAACTGGTCGATGGGCAGGAAGTGATCCACCTTGAGGGCGACGAAGAAATGACCCACGTTTTGAGCCTTGACCAGGTCTTCATAGAAATCAGTCACTTCGCCGCCAACAGCTCCGCCGGTGAGGACCCCTCCTAAGACGGCCCCTATCAAGGCCAATCCGAACCCTTTGTATCCGCCGACAGGAAGTACTGCTCCTTCATAGGCTTCTTTTGGATCCTGCGTAGGCTCCCCTTCTTTGTTCAAAGCCCATCCCGGCGGAATCAGCTCGTTGTTCTTGCGAGCAAGTACGATCCAACCCCGGGCAACCACGCTGCAGGCCATGTCGAGGACGATGGGGAGCTCCTCTCCGGCAGGGATAGCTACGGCAAAGGGATTATTGCCCAGCATTGGGGTTGTTCCACCCCAGGGAGCCATGATGTTCACTCCGCCAACGGTTACGCAATAGCCGATCATGTCGTGCTTTAGCGCCTGCATGGCAAAGTAGGCCTCTGCTCCGTTATGGTTGCTTCCTCTAACCCCCACCGCACCGATCCCATGGGCTGCGGCCTTATCAATGGCCATCTCCATCGCTCGTACACTGATTACATGTCCTGATCCGTTCCCACCATCGATGAGGGCTGTTCCCGAATCGGACCGAAGGACCTCGATCCTAGTCTTGGCCGCGGTTCCACCGTTTTTCACCCGGTCCAGGTAGATCCCAAGGCGCATCATACCGTGGGAGTACACGCCCCGGGCATCGGCCATCACCAGATTGTCGCTGATGATTTCCGCTTCATCTATCGGGATCCCCGTTCGCAACAGGCAATTGATGCCAAAGTCCTTTAGTTCGTCCATGGGTACACGCAGGCAGGTCTCCATTCCCTCCCCCTCCTCAGCTAAAAAAAGACCGGCCCGGACAGGGGCCGATCTTCACTGGGTCATTTTTACTCAGCCTTCTTCAGCGCATCAGCAACCGCTTTGATTATCCCTTTGGAGCTTACCGATGCACCGCTGACCAGGTCCACATCCAACGAGCCGCTGGCTACGATAGCTTCAGGTATTTGTTTAATGGCCGCATCGGAGAGCAAGGGGGTCTCCTCATGTTCGGTCACCTTGACCTCGCCGATCTTGCCGCCGACGACGGTGACTTCCACTTTTAACGGGGCGTTGTGGCCCCGGGCTTCCCCGGTGTAGGTGCCGTCCCGATAAAGCTGGGCTTTAGCGATAGCATTCTTGACTGCATTGATTATCCCTTTGGAGCTTACCGACGCACCGCTGACCAGTTCCACATCCAGCGAGCCGCTGGCTGCGATAGCTTCAGGTACTTGTTTAATGGCCGCATCGGAGAGCAGGGGAGTCTCCTCATGTTCGGTCACCTTGACCTCGGCAATCTTGCCGCCGGCAACGGTGACTTCCACCTTTAAGGGCGCATTGTGGCCTCGGGCTTCTCCGGTATAGGTGCCGTCCCGGTAATTCTTGGCTTTGCCCAAGGCGTCCCTGGCTGCATCGATAATTCCTTTGCTGGTAAAGGTTGCTCCACTTACCAAATCCACATCAAGAGAACCTCTGGCTGCTATTGCCGAGGGCACCTGTTCGATTGCCGGGTCGGAAATTCCGGGGGTCTCCTGATGCTCGAGAACCTTCACCGACGCAATGTTCCCTTTGCTGACGGCTACTTCCACCTGCAGCGGCCCAAAAAGTCCTCTGCCGGTCCCGGTATAGACGCCATCACGATACAAAGCCCCGCTGGGGACCGATTGTACATCTATATAGGCCCAGACTCCCAAAGCCAAAACAATTACCAGTAAGAAGGCAAACAGGGGTTTCCGCACTAACGTTTCCTCCCTTATCTCTGTCTAACAAGCAGCTATCCCCACAACCGCGGCGTCATTCCTCAGCAGGATCTTCGATCTGCAACATCACCCCATTAGGCAGGCAAACGCTGATCTCCCCATCCCGTGAAATCCAGCCAAACACGTGTACACATATTTGATCCGGGCAGGGAGAGTGGGCAATCCTCGCCTTACCGTCGTTGACTTCGATTTTGGAGTAGCCTAGGGCGCCCTTCACCTGCACACTCTGCGTTTCAGCTTCCAAGGGAAGCTTAGCCACTTTGCCATCATTTAAGTTTCTAATTATAACGTACTTGCCCTGATAAGGACGGTTAAACCCAATTCTAACTGCCGCGAAAGCGATCACGCCTAGAATCAGGACCAGACCGATGACAATCTTATCCCCTTTGCGGAGTTTGTGCAACAAATGCGCTCACCTACTAAGTCCGTTGTTTGGAGCGGGGGCCATATCCATGACATAGTTCTCTATGGCGCTCAATGTTCCTGCCCGTCCCCCTTGATATATTTCCCCCTGCTTCGGAAGGAGTAGGAACCGGGGCCAATGAGTGTATGTTATACAAGCCCTTGATCCTGGCTCCGACCGCGGTCGGAGCCAACCCAATGACCCGGGACTCTCCATCGTAGGAGGCGGCATTGATTTATCTTAACCATGGTGAAGTTTAAGTTGCGGACAACTTGGAGGTTGTCCATGTCTCGGGCAAGATTGTCTTCGGACTTTGTGCCGTCGGCGAAGTGATCGGAATGGGGCAGTTAGCGACAAACGTCCTGGCGGGCAGCATGGGCAATACGCCGGCAATCACGTTGGGACTGGGGAGAAAAATGGCTGCACGCTTGCTACCATTGATCTTACGTTGTTGTCTTGAAGCTGCCTTCTTGTTTCAGTTGCGATTCTCGGTCTTGGAGTAATCGACATCGTGTTTCCATCTCGTCTAGGTATCGTTGAACAGCTTTGCTTCAAGGGCAGGATTGTCAACAGAATAGGTCTCCGCTATTTGTAATGGATTCTCTGAAGAGATCCTTGAGAGCCTTGTCGTTAACCTTTTTCAAGAATCTCTCTGCCTGGGTCATGTATATGACCGGAAGCATTTCTAAGCCTCTGTCTGGTCGTAGGTCCCAAAAACGTCATCAGTAGAGTCCACGTAGTTTGAGGCAGCGGCTTTCGCAAGTGCATCTGCTTCCTCAATCAGCTTCTCCACAGCTGGACGAACCCGCCGGTTAATGCGGGTGAACTCAGCTAGCAGTCTCTCGCCCGAGTATCCCTGCCTAATCAGGTCGGCCAAGATCTCCTCTGCAAAAGCAGGGTCTTCTCTTTTCACGGGAATAAGAATGAGCATGCCATTTGCACATACGCAGTCCACCTCCCCAGATAGCCCCAAAGCTTCGTAGTACGCGGCTGGAATAGTGATCTGTCTCTTGGACGAAATCTGTATACGGCGTTTCTGCACAGCAGCATTCTCCTGTATCACCTTGGCATCCATCGTTATAGCTCCTTTCTCCTAGACTATTTGTAAGGAAACTTGGTTTCCTTACTTAGAGCATATGCCGCCTGTAGAGAAATGTCCATGTCACGATGGGTAGGACCAGGACTTCCGGAAGTGTCTTTTCCCCAGGAACTCAGGGTGCAAGTTGATGAAGCGCGGGCTGACGAAGGAGCGGGCGTGAAGTTAGCCAACAACGGGCGAGGCCCATGGTGGAATGCCGGGGCCCCACACATGAACCATGCCTTTTCGTAGTCATACTTCGAGCTTGGGCTCATGTCTCTGCTTGCCCGGCATCCGTCGTACAGAACGGTGGTGTGGGAGGCCAACGGGGGCAATCCCGTCACCTACCGATTCAGCCTGTTATTCAGCGCCATTGATTTGCGGCTAAGGCTGTGGACGGGGCCGCAGGGTACTCCGGTTTTACATCATACCAATAGTTATCCAATATCCCACTTCGGCATATTTTACACACTCCTTAGCCCAACGCAGGAATCCGGACCATAAAGAGCGAATAAACACAGCAAGCAAATAGGTCCGATAGTTTGGACCTGCACCCGTTGCTGGGTGGTGACAATCCCAGTGGCATGTTCTACCGATTGTAATCCTCTTCCACCCCAAGAAATGTCATTGCCACTAAAGGGGGTGAAGCACCTTATTCAAACGGCAGCAATATGAGAAAAGATGAAAGGGGTTTTATTGTGAAAAGAGGATTTATCTTACTTTGTGTTTTGGCGTTGGTGTTGAGCCTTGGTGGAACGGTATTAGCCGACAACGTGATCAAGATTGGCGCTATCTATCCGTTCACGGGACCCATGGCGGGTACAGCTCAGATGCTGAAGAACGGCGTCTTGATGGCTGTGGACATCATCAACAACAAACATGACTTCGACTTTCTCTTTGCCGATACAGAGGGAATTCCAAGCCTGAATGGAGCCAAAATCGAGGTCATCTTTGCAGATAGCGCCGGCGACCCAAAGACTGGCATGAGCGAAGCGGAAAGGCTCATCACTTCCGAAGGGGTTGTAGCCCTTGTCGGCTGCTACCAAAGTTCGGTAACGAAGACCGCCAGCCAAGCGGCTGAGCGTTATGGAATCCCCTTTGTCAACGGGGACTCTTCCTCGCCCCAGCTCACGGAGCGGAACTTTAAATGGTTCTTCCGCTCGGACCCCCACGACGGCCTCTACGTGCGGCAGCAGTTCGAACACCTGGTTGAACTGGAAAAGCAGACAGGCGAAAGCCTGCGCCGTATCGGCCTGGTCTATGAGAATACCGAGACCGGGTCTAATGTTGCCAAAGCCACCGAAGAGCTGGCCAAGGAATTCGGGTTTGAATTGGTGGAGAAGATCGCCTACACCACAGGGGCCACCAATCTGTCCAGCGAGTCCACCAGGCTGATGGCTTCCAAGCCCGACGTGGTCATGATGGGGGCCTACATCTCCGACCAGATCCTTTTTGCCAAGACCTTTAAGACCATGCGATTTGCCCCGAAGGTCTGGCATAATACCGGCGCTCCGGGAGAACCAGACTTCATCGATTCGCTGAAAGGAGACGCCAACTACTTGTTCCTGCGGCAAGGATTCTGTGCCGACCAAGTTGAGAACAAGCCGGTTCTCGTCGAGGTCCTGCAGCGGTTCCGGGACAAGTTCGGTCATGAGATGATGGCGGACGCAGTCCGATCCTTCCATGCTCCAATCGTCTTGGCCGATGCCATTAACAGGGCCGGCTCCACCGAGCCGGAGGCCATCAGGCAAGCCTTGCTCGAAACCGATATCCCCGGCAAGTACTGCCTGTCGCCTTGGGAAGGGATCAAATTCGATCCTGAGACTCACCAGAATATCTATGGGAAGTACATTATCTGTCAGATCCAGGAGGAGACTTTCTACACTGTCTTCCCGAGCGCCTTCGCCACCCGGGGGCCAGTGTTCCCATTCCCGGCCTGGGAAGACCGCTAAACTAGTAGACCGGGGAGGGGCATTGCCGCCCCTCCCATCATTTCTCTGGTAATGCTGAAAGGGGAGATGGTTCCAGGTGAACGTCGGTCTTGTGCAAGCGTTGCTGTCAGGCCTGTTGATGGGGTTTGTCTATTCCCTCATCGCCCTAGGCCTTTCCCTGATCTACGGAGTCATGGACGTGGTCAACTTCGCCCACGGGGAATTCCTGATGCTTGGGATGTTCCTCGCCTATTGGTTTTCCGTCCTGTTCCGATTAGATCCTTTGATTTCTATTTTCATTATTATTCCGCTTCTGTTCGTGGTGGGTGTTGGAGTCTATAAAGGGCTCATCAAGCGCATCCTCAATGGCACCCGAATCAGTCAGATCCTGACCACTTTCGGCCTGAGCGTCTTCATGGCCAACATGGCCATGTTCCTGTGGACGCCCAACTACCGCCTGGCGGAGCGGACTTTGACCCGCGCCACGGGGGATTTGCCGATTTTCGGCGTGCATGTAGGCATCCCTGAAGTCATCGCATCCCTCGGATCCATCATCGTCTTCGCCTTAGCCTACTACCTGATTCGCTTCACCAGGACAGGCAGGGCTATTCAGGCAACCTCCATCGACTCAGAGGGCGCCCGGCTGGTCGGCATCAATATCGACAACATCTACGCCATCACCTTCGGGCTGGGCATATCCTGCGTAGGGGCAGCAGGCGTTCTGCTGGCTACCTTCTACTATATATTCCCCTATGTGGGGACCTTCTTCAGCATGATCGCCTTTGCCACCGTCGCGTTAGGGGGCTTTGGCAGCGTGGAGGGGTCCTTCGTAGCCGGAATTCTCATTGGGATCATCGAGTCGCTGGGAGGATTCTTCATCAGCCCTGCGGTGAAGTATGCGATTGTTTTCATGACCTACATGGTGGTGATCATTTTGCGACCGGCCACAGGCTTGTTCGGATGGTAGGCTTGGTTGCACTTGATAGGGGGCTGTACTGCGTTGCCTAAGATTTCTAGAAAAACCGTCTTAACGGTACTACTGTACCTGGGAATAGTCGCCATCACCCCCTTGTGTTCCAAAGCGCCCTTTTACCGACATGTCCTGATTATGGTCGGGTTGTACGGGCTGTTGGGGGTCGCTTGGAATATCATGGGAGGGTATACCGGTCTATACTCCTTTGGACAAAGTGCTTATTTCGGCATAGGGGCCTACACATCCACAATGCTCCTCGTCAAAGCGGGGGTTTCTCCGTGGATCGGCATGATCTGCGGCGGCATCCTGGCTGCTATCGTGGCGGCAGGGGTGGCCTATCCTTGTTCAAGGCTGCGGGGGCCTTACTTTACCATCGCTTCCCAGGCTGTCGCTAGGACCTTCCAGATCCTGATGACAAACTGGGACTACGTGGAAGGAGCCATCGGCATCCCTCTGCCATTGATGGCCGATACCTGGTGGCTTATGCAGTTTAAGGGCAAAATGCCTTACCACATCATCATCTTCAGCTTGCTGGGCATCGCCATTCTTGTCTGCTATTACATTGAAAGGTCCCGGACGGGCTATTACTTCAGGGCCATTCGGGACAGTGAGGAAGTGGCCAGTTCCTTAGGGATCGACACCGTCCGCCAGCGCATCATCGCGGCGATGGTGAGCGCTTTCTTCACCGCGGTCGCAGGCACTTTCTACGCCCAATACGTCCTTTACATCGACCCGGAAAGCGTTACCCAGCACGCCCTCAGCATTGAGATCGTCATGGTGGCCGCGGTTGGCGGCGCAGGCACCATTTGGGGGCCGGTCTTGGGAGCTGCCATCTTGATGCCCATCTCCCAATACGCGCGGGCCCTTTTGGGCGGCGCCGGTCGGGGCATCGACCTGATCCTCTACGGTATCATCATCATGCTCATCGCCGTTGTGCGGCCCACGGGCATCCTGGGCTTCTTCCAGCGCAAGCCGGCGATTGAAGGGGAAGGAGGAGACGACATTGGCACAACCATTACTGCAAGTACAGGGACTGACGATGAGGTTCGGGGGTCTGCTGGCCAATCATGATGTGACCTTTGACATCTATCCTGGCGAAATCGTCGGGCTCATCGGACCCAACGGAGCAGGCAAGACAACCCTTTTCAACTGCATCAGCGGCTTTCTCCATCCCACCGAAGGTTCTGTCTTGTTCAAGGGTGAAAATCTCATCGGGCTAAAGCCCCACGAAATATGTCATCGGGGATTGGTGCGGACCTTCCAGATCACCCAGCCCCTGCGGGATATGACCGTCCTGGAAAACGTCATGATCGGGACCTTTTGCCGGCATCCCCAGACGAGTCAAGCCCGAGAAAAGGCGTTGGCTATTCTGGAGACGACGGGGATGTGGCCTAAGAGGCATCAAATGGGTGGTGAACTTACTATTCCCGACCGAAAGCGGTTGGAGATCGCCCGGGCCTTGGGAACGGAACCAGACCTATTGATCCTCGATGAGGCCATGGCCGGACTCAATCCTACCGAAATTCAGGATGCCATCGAACTGGTTAAGAACATCCAAGCGCAGGGCATCACCCTGTTTATCATCGAACACGTTATGGAGGCCATCATGCCCATTGCCGACAGGATTGTGGTGCTCGATGCAGGGCGCTTAATTGCTGAAGGGCCGCCCTCGGAGATCGTTCGGAACGAGAGGGTCATTGAGGCCTATTTAGGGGAGGGCCGTCATGCTAAGCGTAAACAACATTCAAGTTAGTTACGATGGCGTACCCGCAGTCCACGATGCCAGCTTCCGGGTGGAGGAAAGAGAAATCGTTTCCATTGTAGGCTCCAACGGCGCCGGCAAAACCACCATTATGCGGACCATCGCGGGAATCCTGAAAGTGGACCACGGGGAAATCAGTTTCCTTGGGGACCGGATCGATCAGCTGCCTTCTTACGAACGGGTAGCCCGAGGGCTTTCCC
>JAAZLZ010000359.1 GCA_012799075.1 Bacillota bacterium | reverse complement strand
TTTGCCAAAGATGGGTGCCAATCCCCAGCAAAAGGCTCCCGCCAGTCCGAGGGAAATCATCCGAGCCATGACCAAGCTACCTCCTAAATCCCACCCTTTGCTATCTCTATTTAGCTGTTAGGCCATCAAGACCGTCCTGGCGGCTTATCACCCGAAAGAATTTCCCGTGCCTTGCCGAGGAGTCTATTAGGAACGAATTAGGGGGGCCTTGACATGAGGCGGACTTTCCAAGAAAGGTTGTCTCGCTTCACCGAGCTGCCCAGGATCCCTTCATTTTTCCTCATTGCTTTGCTCTTGGCAGGGATCTGGGCGGTGAGCTATCACAAGGGCGGCACCAAGCATGCATACCCCCATGGGTTTTATCTGCCTATCCTGCTGGGAGCCTTTTTCTTTCGAGTGCCCGGCGCCGTGATTACCGCGGTGGCCGCGGGGATCCTGGCCGGACCTTTAATGCCTTTGGACGTTGAAGCTTCCATCTCCCAGCCGCTAGGCTTATGGCTGTACCGGATGGGCTTTTTTGTCACCATCGGTCTTATCACCGCGGTGCTTTTTTCCCAGCTAAACCGGCGTCTTGCCGAGGTCAACCAGCTGGCCCAGGCCCTGGGAGAGCACCACGTCCGCACCCTGACGGTCTTTGCCCAATTGCATGAGCTGCGGGATGCCAGCACCCAGGGCCATTCCCAACGGGTGGCGGTCAATGCTTTGAGCATCGGCCAGCGAATGGGTCTTAAGGCCCAGGACCTCCAAACCCTCCATTGGGCAGCCCTGCTCCACGATTTGGGCAAGATCCTGGTCCCAGACGGCATCTTGCTCAAAGAGGGCCCCTTGACGGAAACTGAGTTCCTGGAGATCCAAAAGCATCCTTCCTTTGGAGCCGAGACCCTTGAAGGCATCTCCGATGGGTTTCAGGCGGTGGCCGAGGGCATCCGGTCCCATCATGAGCGGTGGGACGGCCACGGCTATCCCAAGGGGCTTAAGGGACAGGACATCCCCCTTGCCGGCCGCATCATCGCGGTGGCCGACGTCTTCGAGGCCTTGACCAACGACCGGACTTACCGGGCAGCCCTGCCGGTGGAGCTGGCCCTGGCCTACATCGAACGGGAAGCGGCAAGTCAATTCGATCCTGAGGTGGTGGAAGTCTTCCTTGAGCTTTACCGGGACGGGAAGATAAGCGTTTCCCTCCAGCCCGGCGAGCTCTTCCATCCATTAGAAGGGGCCAGCCGGGGGCTTGCCGAGTGATCGAGGGGTTTTCCGACCGACGATGGAAAAGGCGTAGTGTTGACATATTATTGGAGCCGGATCTAGAATAATCACAGATCGCGAACAAGCTGCATGATTTTCCCCTGCTGGTTCCGATGCGCGCGTCAAGCCGGTAAACGGGGTGGTCTGCTCTTGAAGATCCCTGTTCAGCCTGGCCCGGGATTGGAAAGATCGGCTGGACCAAGCGTCAATGGGAGCTGGTGCCGATGGACGAAGAAGAACCTATCGATCAAGGGGCGACAAGCGGAGGTGGCAGCGTCAAGCGTTCCATAAAGGCTTGGCGGAAAGGCGTGCTGGTCGGGGTTGACGCTTTTAAATACGCGCTGCTGCGGATGGATCGAGTGGAAAACCTGCCCTTGGCCATGATCGCGTTGGAAGCGGGCTGTTTAAAGCTGGCGGTTGCGCTGGGGAGAGGGGATGACCTCCTTGAGATGGCCAGGCGAATCCTAAGACGCATCGGCCGCCCCCAGGATGTGATCCTCCTCCGGGGAGGGGGCAGGTTTTTTTTGCTCATGCCCCGAACCGCCCGTCATGGGGCCAATAAGATCGCCCATTGCCTGCAGAGGGCCTGCTACAGGGCCGAATCCCAAGTTCCCATCATGATGAGCCTTGGAATTGCTGTCAAGACGCGGCCGGACCAGAACCTCCGTGGGCTTCTCAGGAAAGCCTTGGATCGGGCAGCTAGGGACCGCCTCATCTTCAGCAAAAGAACCCAATATCGCATCGTCCAATGGCTTCAGAACACCTTGAGCCAGAAGAGCCTGGAGACGGAAGGACACTGTCGGCGGCTGCAAGTCCTGGCCATGAGGACGGGCAAAGCTTTGCACCTGGAAAAGGAGGAGCTGGAGCGGCTGCTGCTGCTTGCAGGCATCCATGACATCGGCAAGCTGGTCATCCCTGAGGAAATCATTATGAAGCCGGGGAGACTGTCGCCGACGGAGTGGACGATCATGCAAACCCATTGCCGGGCCGGCTGGTCCATTGCCATGTCTTGTCCGGAGCTGGCCCCCCTGGCCGAGCATATTCTCTCCCACCATGAATGGTGGGACGGCACAGGGTATCCGCGGGGGCTCGTCGGCAGGGAGATTCCCTTTGCAGACCGTCTCTTGAGCATCATTGACGCCTACGACAGCATGATCCAGGGACGCCCTTACAAGAAGGCCGTCACCCCCGAGGAGGCCCTTGGGGAGCTTGAGGGGTGTGCCGGGACCCAATTCGATCCCGACTTGGTGAGGACCTTTGCCAGAGTTGTCCGGCATCTGCTTCGTTTGGATTGATCCATCCGGGGGCAGGCTGCTTGAAAGCAGAGCCCCGGGGTGAAGATAAGGACGAGAATTGAATGAAAGGCTGCGCTTTTGCAAGGCCCTTAGCGGTGGGCCTTGGCTGATTGTGGATATTTTTCAGGTATGTTATACTATGGATGCAATGAAAAAAGGGGGGGCCTTTTTTCCTCCGAGAGGAGCGATTGCAGTTGTATGACTTGGTTCGGCAGGTGGATCCGGAGGTAGCTGAGGCGCTGGATGGGGAGCTGCGCCGCCAGCAGGACAAGATCGAACTCATCGCTTCGGAGAATTTTGTCAGTCCCGCGGTTTTGGAGGCCCAAGGCTCAGTTCTAACCAACAAGTACGCGGAAGGGTATCCCGGCCGGAGGTACTATGGCGGCTGCGAGTATGTGGATATCCCTGAGTCGTTGGCCATCCAGCGGGCAAAGGAACTGTTCGGGGCGGAACATGCCAATGTCCAGCCCCATTCGGGGGCCCAGGCCAACATGGGCGTCTATTTTGCCGTCTTGAGGCCGGGGGATGCGGTCATGGGCATGAATTTGGCCCACGGGGGCCATTTGACCCACGGCAGTCCGGTGAACTTTTCCGGCGTCTGGTTTAATTTCATCCATTACGGCGTGGACAAGACGACGGAAATGCTCGATTACGATGAAGTCCTTCGCTTGGCCAAAGAACATCGTCCCAAGCTCATCGTTGCCGGAGGCAG
>JAAZLZ010000033.1 GCA_012799075.1 Bacillota bacterium | reverse complement strand
GGATCTCGGATCATCGGCGGGTGACCCCCGGCCGGCCGCGGTCGATAGGCTTTCGACAAAGACCGGGTGCGATCCCGGGGACAATAGAAAGCCGGGCGGCGTGATTTGTGCCTACCTGGACAGGAGGTTGACTAGATGTGCGGAATCGTTGGCTATGTGGGCCCGCGCCCTGTGGCAGACATCCTCTTGGATGGTCTGGAGCGGCTGGAATACCGGGGGTATGACTCCGCGGGATTAGCCCTGGTAGGGAGCGGTGCCCTAGAGGTTTTCAAGACCGAGGGGCGATTGACTAATCTGAGAAAGACGGTGAATGTTCATGGGGCCCTTGTGGGGGCGGGACACACCCGCTGGGCAACCCATGGTCGGCCGTCCGTTGTCAATGCCCATCCCCACCTTGACTGTCATGGTCAAATCGCGGTGGTCCATAACGGGATCATTGAGAATTATACTCAGCTTCGGGAGGAGCTAACTGTTCAGGGACATCGGTTCGTTTCCGAAACGGACACGGAAGTGATCCCCCACCTGGTGGAAAAACACTACCGGGGGGACCTCCCCGAAGCGGTGGCTAGGGCCCTTCAGGATGTGCAAGGGTCGTTGGCGATCGTCGTTCTCCACGAGGAGCATCCCGAGATGTTGGTGGTGGCAAGGAAGGACAGCCCCTTGGTCATCGGACTGGGGCAGGGGGAGAACTACGTGGCCTCCGATATTCCCGCCTTGCTTCCCTATACGAGGGATGTGCACATCATGGAAAATGGAGAAATGGCTGTGCTCACCCAAAACGGGGTGAAGCTGACCGATTGGTCGGGGAGGGAAATCAAAATGGAGCCCTATCGGGTGAACTGGGATCCAGCCCTGACGGAGAAAGAAGGCTATGAGCATTTCATGCTCAAGGAGATCCACGAACAGCCCCGGGCCATCGAGGATACTCTCAAAGGCAAGATCAAAGGCTCCCGGGTGATCTTCGACTCCCTAGATCTTCCCGCTAAGAAATTCAACAAGGTATTCATCCTCGGGTGCGGCACCGCCTGGCATGCTGGCCTGGTGGGAAGAAAGTTCATTGAGGCCTTGGCGAAAATCCCCGTCGAGGTGGATTTGGCCTCTGAGTTTCGCTACCGGGATCCGATGGTTGACGAGGGGACGTTGACACTAGTCATCAGCCAATCGGGGGAGACGGCCGATACCCTAGGCGCCCTTCGCGAGGCCCGAAGGCGAGGCTCCCGGATCGTAGCCATCACCAATGTGGTTGGGAGCACCGTGTCCCGGGAGGCGGATGATGTCATCTACACCCGGGCTGGTCCTGAGATCGCCGTCGCTTCAACCAAGGCTTACATGACCCAGCTGGTGAGCCTATATCTGTTTGCCCTGTTTTTGGGTCAACAACGGGGCACTGTGGATGAAGCGACTTCGATTAAGCTCATCGATGCCCTTGGGTGCCTGCCCGATCAAGTCAGGGAGGCCCTCAAAACCGAAGAAAAGATCAAGGGCCTGGCCGAAAGGCTCCAAGACAAACAGCACGTCTTTTTCATCGGCCGGGGTCTGGATTACCCCTTGGCCATGGAAGCGGCTCTGAAGCTGAAGGAGGTCTCCTACATCCATGCCCAGCCCTACGCGGCGGGGGAGATGAAGCATGGCACCTTGGCCCTGGTCGTTGAAGGCTTACCCATCATCGCCTTGGCTACCCAACAGGACATCCGGGAGAAAATGCTAAACAACATCAAAGAAGTGAAAGCCCGGGGTGCCGACATTGCCGTCATCGCTCCCGAGGGCGACGATTTGGACTCGGTGGGAGAGATC
>JAAZLZ010000358.1 GCA_012799075.1 Bacillota bacterium | reverse complement strand
GGTGCACCCCGCTTCACCATGGGGATCGAACCCCTCATCGGAGGGCTGGATTTGCTTCCGATTTTGATTGGACTGTTTGCCATTCCAGAGATCTTGGGCAGCTTGGAATCCTTGGGGGAGAAGTTCACCGTCGAAACCCAAGTCAAGGACATGTTCCCCAAGGCCCGGGATGTCATCTCCAACTGGTGGAATTACCTCCGGGCCGCCCTAATCGGCACGGGGATCGGCATCTTGCCCGGCATCGGCGGGGGCACTTCGAACTTGGTCGCCTACGCCGAGGCCAAACGGGCCTCCAAACATCCCGAGGAATTCGGGAAGGGAGCCATTGAAGGCATCATCGCCTCGGAGACGGCCAACAATGCCAGTGTGGGCGGGGCTTTAGTTCCCCTATTATCATTGGGCATCCCGGGGGATACGGTAACGGCCATGCTGATTGGGGGACTGATGATCCATGGGCTGCAGCCTGGTCCGCTGCTATTTCAAACCAATGCGGACGTGGTCTACAGCATCTTCGTGTCCTTGTTCGTCGCCAACATCATGATGCTCGTCCTGATGTTCGGAGGAATCAAATTCTTCATCAAGGCCATGGAGGTTCCAAAACACATCCTCCTGCCATTGCTTTCCGTCCTTTGCATCTTGGGAACCTATGCAACCAACAACCGGATGTTCGACGTTTGGACCATGTTCGTCTTCGGGCTGGTGGGCTACTTCTTCCAGAAGAACCGCTTCCCCCAAACGCCCATGATCCTCGGTCTCATCCTGGGACCCATCGTCGAAACCAACCTCCGCCGGGGCTTGATGCATTCAGGTGCGCTGCCCTTTTTCACCAGGCCCATCTCCCTGGCCTTCCTTATCCTAGCGGTGATCTTTGCGGTCTCCAGCTTAAGGAAAGGCATCAAAGGGGAAAAGGCAAGCGCCGCAGCTTAAGAAGAGGGGCCGGAAGGCCCCCTTTCAACTTAACTGCATCGCTTCAACCTTGCCCATGCAAGCCTCAAGAAGGGCATCGGCCTCCTCGGGACTGGACCCTTCACTGTAGATGCGAAAAACCGGTTCTTCCGAGTCGGGCAGAACCAAAGTCCAGCCCGTTTGGTGATAGACCTTCACCCCATCAATGAGCTCAACCCTTGCTTGCTGGGCGCTGTCTTCGATGAGCCGACGCATTACCCGGCCCTTGGATTCCCAGGGACAATTCACGGCTTCTTGCCTCATGTAGAACTCGGGCACCTGGCGGACGAGTTCTGAGAGGGACCGTCCTTCCTGGCTCATCATCTCCAACACCTTGCCCAGGGAAACTAAAGCATCGAAGACGGGCTGGAAGTGGGGCAGACCCTTGCGCCCAAGGAAAATCCGCTCCTCCAGGGCCTTCTCCATGACGGACCGGGGATTAGCTTTGGTCCTGATGACTTTGCCCTTGTACTGGGCAGCCAGTTTTTCAATTGCCCCCGATGCGGTAACTGGCACCGCAATGGTTCTCGAGCCCCCGCCTTTGAAAGCCAAGAGGGAAATGACGGCCAAGAAAAGATCGTCGCTTAGGATGTTTCCCTTCTCGTCGACTAGGACCAATCGCTCCCCACTGTTGTCAACGGCAAGGCCAAGGTCCGCCCCTTCTTGCACCACCCTTTCCGCCAGACGCTGGATGTTGGCCAAGAATCCCTGGGCTCCCCGCCAATCATCCCTTGGTTCTTCATCCTTGTCCATCACACAGGCGATGCAGCCCAAACGCTCTAGGAACAAAGGCAACAGCAGGGAAAGGGTGGCCGCATCATAATCCACAACCACGCGAAAACGTCCCTGCTTGATCCTCTCCCTATCGACAAGCTCCATTACTTCATCCACGTAGTGCTCGATGATTCGCGGCAGGAAGGCTAGGTTCCCGATCTCATCCACCCGGGCCCGACGGAAGTCCTCGCAGAAGAAGACATTTTCCACTTTCCGCTCCCTGCCCTTGTCGAAGTTCAGCCCATGCTCATCGAAGAACTTGAAAACCGCGATCCTCGGGTCGCTCGCGGCCAAATGGATGTGGACCCCGGCCTTTGCGCCCCCGGCCACCACCGCATGCCGGGCGACGGGTGTGGTCACGCTGCCTAGGTCGAACACGTCCACCCCCGCGGAAAGGAGACCTGCGATCAAGGCCCGCTTCAGCATCCGGCTTGGCCGGTAGTTGTCAGCTCCCACCATGATCTGGGCCTTGGGGGGCAAGGTGGCCCCCAGGGCCGCCCCTAGTTTGCTGGCCAGCTCCACCGTCAGTTCCACATTGACCAGACCACTTACCCCATTGGAGCTGAAAATCGACCGGGACCACCGGTTTCCCCAGACAAGACTGTCCGCCACGGTCACCCCGTTGTCAACGGACTTGCCGGGCCAAAGCTTGGTCTCGGGACGAATGGTTGCCCCTTGGCCGATGGAGCAGTTGTCGCCGATCACGGCGCCCTCGAAGATGGCCGCCCGGTCTTTCAGGCGAACATGGTCACAAAGGATGGCGCCCCGCACTTCCACCCTCTGCCCCAGGTAGGCGTTGTCCCAAAGAATGGAGCGCTTGATGCTTCCAGTTGGCGTCAGGACGCAGTTCGCCCCCACAACGGAGCCTTCAAGGTAGACTCCAGGGCCCACCCGGCAGTATTGTCCAAGGAGCAGGGGAGCCTTCAGCTTGGCTTCAGGGTGGAGCCAAGCCCCTTCCTCCACCCTGATTCCAGGCTCCACTTCCTCCCCCGGGAGGGGGAGGTTGATTTTCCCCGCCAAAAGGTCGTAATGGGCCTGGCGATATTGCTCCAGGTTGCCGATGTCGGACCAATAACCCGATGCCACATAACCATAGAGGGGAGCCCCCTTCTTAAGCAGCAGGGGAAAGAGGTTTTTGCTGAAGTCGAATTCTTTGCCCGATGGGATGTCTTTAAAGATCTCCGGCTCCAGGACGTAAATCCCCGTGTTGACCGTATCACTGAAAACCTCTCCCCAGCTGGGCTTCTCCAGGAACTGCTTGATGCGGCCGTCCCCGTCGGTGATGACAACCCCATACTCCAGGGGGGTCTCCACCCTAGTCAAAACCAACGTGGCCAGGGCCCCCTTTTCCCGGTGAAACCTCAGTGCCCCCTGTAGATCAAAGTCCGTGAGGGCATCGCCGCTGATCACCAGGAAGGTCTCATTTAGGCAGGAAGCGGCGTTTTTCACACTTCCCGCGGTGCCCAGGGGCACCCCTTCAATAAAATAGGAAAGGTTGACTTTCCAATTGTAGCCGTCTCCGAAATATTCTTGAATGGCCTCGGGCAGGTAGAACATGGTCACGGCAATATCGTGGAATCCGCTTCTTGCGAGCAAAGCCACGATGTGTTCCATCATTGGCCGGTTGGCGATGGGCACCATGGGCTTGGGCCGATCGCAGGTGAGCGGGCGGAGCCTAGTCCCCTTGCCCCCCGCCATGATCACTGACTTCAATGATGCTCCC
>JAAZLZ010000357.1 GCA_012799075.1 Bacillota bacterium | reverse complement strand
GCGATGACCACCTTGACTTTCTTGTTGGCCAATCCCAGGGCCACCGCCTTGCCGATGCCCCGGCCGGCCCCCGTGACCACCGCCACACTGCCTTCGAGTTTGTATCCCATACCAAAAATCCCCCTTTAGTCCAGGCGTTTTAAGTACTCTATGGCCACCGTCAGGGCCTCCCGATCGCCGAAAGCCCCGGCTTTGGTCACTACCTTAGTTCCGGGAGCCTCTCCATTTAGGAGCAGACCATAAGGAATCCCCGGCAAGACTTCATCGCAAATGGCTAGGCCTGGAGCCTTAAGCCGACGACACACAGCCAGGGCGGTATCCCCTCCAGTTAGGACAAGTCCGCTTACTGGCGGCCCCTCAACCACTATCTGGTAGGCGACTTCCCCCAGCCCCGCAGCGATCAATCGGCTAAGTTCGGCGGAATCGACTGCGGGGGGTGTCTTGGCATCGCCTTTCATTGTTCCCTCCATGGCCAGGATCACATCGCTTCCCTGGCCCAAATCCCGCCTGATCTCCTCAACCAGCCGCGCTATCTCTTTCTTCCTCGACCCTTCATCGCCAAAGGCCTCGCCCTTGGCGAGGACTAGGGCCACACCGTTCCTCCGGACTGCGGCTTTGACCTGCTCCACCGTCACCTGGCTGCGGGTCCCGGCCACCGTCAAGACGGGCAGTCCCTTCGGTGCTTTTTCCTGACCCAGTCCCAAGACCCGGGGCAAAATCTCCGCAAAACCTGCGGAGCCGCAGGTCACCCGAGCCAGATCCATCTCGACGATGGCCTGGGCTGCAACCAGGAGATGTTCTTCCGTCGTCGCGTCGATGACGAAGATGGCCTGGCCCGCCTTTATCCCGTCACTGACGGCCCTTTTGACCTCATCCACGCCCCCTAGCACCGTTCCCAGGGGTATGTGGCCCACAGGGCGCTGACACTGGCCGGCCAGCAAGGTGGGAATGTGGGACTGGGTGACGGGGCTGATTAGGTCCCTTGCGATCTCCGTTTGACTGACGGGAACGCCCCTCACCAGATGGTAGCCGCCGACGGTTGTCCGGCCATGGGCGGGAAGGGCAGGGATAAAGAAGGCCGTCTCCACTCCCGCGGCATCCATGACCCCTTCCAGCTCGGAGCCAGGGTTGCCCCGCAAGGTGGAGTCGATTTTCTTGTAGATGTACTCGATGCCGGCATCCAATAGGGCTTTTGCCCCTTGGCGGGCCTTGCTGCACGCCTTCGCCGGATCGTCGGCCCGGCTGTCGGTATTGATGACCAACACGTCGTACCCGGCAGCCCCTTCGATGGCTGCGTCAGCCCCAGCCAATTCCAAGATGACCAGGGTGCCCAGCCCCTGCTTGGCAAACTGGACACCCGTATCGTTTGATCCTGTTAAGTCGTCGGCAACTAGGCCCAGTCTAGTCAGGGAGCCGTTACACCCTTTTCTTGCCTCTGGCAAACTGGATTGCATAATCAATTGCCTCCTCCAGGCTCTCGGCATTGGCCCGGCCCTGTCCGGCCTTGCCGAAGGCAGTACCGTGGTCCACTGAGGTGCGAATGATGGGCAGCCCCAAGGTGATATTGACCCCGCTGACTGAAGTGTAGGTCTTGGTCTCAAGGTCCAGTTCGAATCCGGCGGTTTTCATGGGAATATGCCCCTGGTCGTGATACATGGCGACGACGATGTCGTACTGACCGCCGAGGGCTTTAGCAAATATGGTGTCGGGCGGCACGGGGCCGTCTACATCTAGTCCTTTCGCTTTGGCCGCCTCAATGGCCGGGATGATCTCCTTGATTTCTTCGTCTCCAAAAAGCCCGCCTTCCCCGGCATGGGGATTAAGTCCCGCAACTCCAATCCGCGGCTTTGCTATCCCCAGGGCAAGCATCGCATCATGGGCCAGCTGAATGACTATCCCCACCCGTTCTTTCTTGATGAGGTCACAGGCCTGTCGCAACGAGACGTGGGTGGTTACATGGGCGATGCGAAAATCTTTGTGGGCAAGCATCATGGAATAGTCCTTGGTGCCCGTCCTTTCGGCGAAGATTTCAGTATGGCCGGAGTAGTGATGGCCCGCCTGATTCAAAGCTTCTTTGTGAATGGGACCGGTCACAACAGCATCAACTTTGCCTTCCAGGGCCAAATCGATCCCCTTGATGATGTACTCAAAGGCCGCCTTGCCGCCCATAGCAGCAACTTTGCCGTAGACGAGCTTGTCCATGTCCACGTTGTCCAGGTCCAACAGATCGATTGTCCCGTCTTCTTAACGACCCTGATCCACATCGGTGATGATGTTGAGCTTCAAGTCCGAATTCAACATCCGCAGTGCATCTTCAATTGAGCCCCGAGCGCCAATGATCAGCGGACGGGCCTCTTCGTAAAACCGCTTTTGCGCCAAGGCGCGGACGGCGATTTCTCCCCCAATCCCTGTGGGGTCACCCATGGTGATAGCAATGGTTGGCTTCATGAAGCAATTCCCCTTTCCCCATGCCTTGTTACAATTTTCTCAAACCACCTAAAGAATTTCTAGGTCCTACCCCCAAATCCTCCATGTGACAGCCGCAAAAAGCACCGCGTCAAATCTCCCCCTGCAAGGGGGCTCCTAAAAACAGTAATGGGCTTTCCCGTAAATGCAGCGAAAGACCCTCCCCTGGCGGGTATAATGGGTAAAGTACGTCGGGCAGTAGTCTAGGAAGGGATCCAAAAGCACCCAGATGCACTTACGATATTCTAGGATTCTAGCCCCCCCTACTTTTTTCTGCTCGGAGGGCCGGATTCCTCCGTCCGATGCTGTGAAAATCAAAGCCAACATCGATGCTCTTCAAGAGTCAGCGTCTAACAACCCCAACAGATATCCGTATCCTTCCTTTTCCATCTCTTCCTTGGGTATGAATCTGAGGGCTGCACTGTTGATACAGTACCGCCGCCCACCAAGCTCCCTTGGTCCATCGGCAAAGACATGGCCCAGATGGGCATTGCCCACACGGCTTCGCACCTCGATGCGGCGCATGCCGTGGGAGCTGT
>JAAZLZ010000356.1 GCA_012799075.1 Bacillota bacterium | reverse complement strand
CCTTCAAGGACATGCTGCCGAAACACCGATATGCCTCTGTTGAAAGCATCTTGTCAGACCTTAAGGAGTTCAACTCTGATGCGCTGGAGCTTTTTACAGATCTATACCCAAAGCTGACGGCCGGGGCTAGATTTGAGTTTTACGGTGGAAACGTCGCGGACATCTATCAAGAAGTGTGCCGAGAGCTCGGTTCAAAGGGCTATCGGGGCATTCTGCTAGTGTATGATGAGTTCAATAAGCTGTTGGATTCATCTTTGCGACACGGTGAAGACCTCAAGACATTGCAGGACCTTGCTGAACTAGCTAGTCGCTCCGACGAAACGGGCCGCTTTCACATGTGCTTGGTCTCCCATCGCACCATAGGGCAGTATGTGGCTGAGCTTGGCGACGTCAGGGCCGACGAGTGGCGCAAGATCGAGGGCAGGTTCAAGATCTTCGATGTGTCTAACAAGCCGTGGGAAACCTATGATTTGATGGGCAGGGTCCTGCAGAAAAAAAGACCCGAATACCTACACGATCTCCTGAAGAAGAATGAGCTTTGGCATAACAGACTGGAATTTGTCTTCGATGACCTTTCGAGACAGATCATTCAGGAGAAAGTCATTGAAGGGTGCTTTCCCTTACATCCCTTATCTGTTTTCATGCTCCCCAGGATTTCAGCCAAGCTAGGGCAGAACGAAAGGACCCTGTTCACCTTTTTGACAGGGGGGGACAACAGTCCTCTGCCAAGGGCACTAGACAGAGAACTTGACGATGTACAATATGTCTACCCCTGGGAAATCTATGACTATTTTGAACCTGTTTTGCGGCGTTCAAAAGACAGCGACCTTAAGTCGACATGGATGAGAGTGACCAATACAGTTGAGTCACTGCCAGAGGAGGCGGTGCGCGCTGTCCGGCTTGCGAAGACTATCGGTGCCTTTGAAATAACCGGTTCGTCCTTCAGTCTCCCTTGTACAGCTCAGCTTGTCAAGTATGCTATGGGCAATCTTGCTTTTAACGAGGCCATTGGGATCCTGACGGAAAAGAAGATGGTTTACATCAGCGAGTCCACAGACGAAATTAGCATCGTGGAGCCGGCGGACATTGATATTGAGCAAGAGATTGAAGAGTGGGCTTCAAAGGATCCCCGGGGCTATAGTCTTGACCGGCTAGTAGAACTAGGCATCCAGGACTACATTATTCCACATAGATACAACCACCTGGAGAAGATAACGCGGTTTCTAACCCCACTATACGTCAATATTGACAACCTAGACACCGCCATCCCGCAAGGTCGATTTCCGCGTGAACTAGATGGCCTGGACGGAATCATTTGCTACATGTTTCCGGAGAATTCCCAGCAGCGCCAGCGATTGGTGGAGGTTGCGTCGGAGTCTAATGATAGCCGTATAGTCTTCGCTGTGCCCAAAGATTCGGTGTCGCTGACGAGAACCCTCAAGCGATTCCTGGCTTTAAGTGAGCTAACCGAAGTATTGCCCCGGGAATCACAGGATCCCAGGGTGGCGAAACTCCTGACATTGTATCTCGATGATGCCAGGGAGACCCTAACTTCGGAGTTGGGTAAAGTCACGAATCCGTCGGGAAATGTTGAGTACTATCTGGAAACCAAACAGATTGCGATTGAGACACGGCAGCAGCTGTCCGAGCTGGCATCTAGGATGATGGATCGGCTCTACCCAGAAGCTCCGGAAATCAACAATGAGCTGATCAACAAACAAAGTCCGACGACCACTTCGCGAAGAGCTCGCAATCAAGTGATAGATGAGCTTCTGAAGGGTTCCCGGACCGTTAGAAAGAAGCTCCGATCTTCGCAAGAGGCATTCATGTTTGATACGGTTTTCATCAAGACCGGTCTGTATGGCGAAGAGAGGGAGGAATTCACAGTCGGCGAATCCTGTGAGCAGGTGATGGCAGAATTTGATTCCTTCTTCAAACAAGCAAGCAGTGCGTCGAAGCGATTTGGCGATTTGCTGCAGACACTAGTCAGACCGCCCTTCGGTTTGCGGGAGGGCATCATCCCGGCATTGATGGTGGTGCCCTTGGTCAAGTACAAGGAATACGTGACGGTCAGGGATTCCTCTGGTCAAGATATGCGTATTGATAGCGGTCTATTGGATCGGATTATGGACTCCCCGGACAGTTATACACTCCAGCTGGAAGAGTGGGATGAAGCATTTGAATGCTTGACTAGCGGCATAGCAGGGGTCTTTCAGTTTGCTATGCCTACGGATGTGTTCTTCGCCAACCGGTTCCAAGAATTGGGGGACGAGATTCTTCGATGGTTCATGGGGTTGCCCCGGTTTGCTCGGGAGACGAACAATGTCACACTGGAGACCCGTATCTTTCGCAGATGTGCAAAGATTGCCGGCATCAATACAAAGCGGATTCTGCTGAAAGAGCTTCCCGATCTGCTTGGTTACACAAGTTATGACATCCACGATGCACAGAAAATCATCGAGGTAGTAGACAAAGCCAAGGCTGAGCTTGAAGCTGCAACTGATCGTCTTGCTGAAGATGTAGAGTCAAAGTTCTTCGAGTTTCTCCAAGATTACGGCACTGAAGATGAAACACTAGTAAGCCTTGCCCGTAATGCGGCTGAGGTACTGATGGAACGAGGAACGCCTAGCATAGAGTGGATGAAATTCCTTGATTATACGATGCAGTACAATGGACATGACGATCGGTTGTTTGCGATCGGATTGGCAAGGATCTTGAGCGGGGTGCGTTTGGAAGACTGGTATGATGAGACCGTGGCGCAGTTTGATTCACTCTTACAGGAGTTGGCATCTGCCAGCAAAGAGGTTGTCGCTACTCACCATCGTTTAAGCGCGAAGGTCGAACTCCTGTTTGTTGATTCCGCTGGCGACGACGAGAAAGTAGTGTTCCAGCAGTGTGAAGAAGTCTCCGATGTTGGAATGATGCTCCAAAGCAGCCTGGAGTCTACCATTGAAAACTTCGGTGACGCGATCACCTCACTGGAGCGAAAACAGATCATCTTGAACATCTTGAGAAAGTATCTATAGCAGCTCTCGATTACATCTCTTGAGACGAGGGGTTTCTAGTGAGTGTCAAGTACCTGGATAATGCAGCCACGACATTTCCAAAACCGGCAGAGGTTGGAGGCGCCATTGCCCGTTGTCTAACTGGCTGGGTAGTTGATCCAGAGCGTGGCAGTCATGCAATTGCCGCCGCTGCTGGTTCAGAAGTGGAAAAAAGTCGAACTAAGCTGGCAGAGCACCTTGGGGTTGGCGAGGAAAGCCTTTCCTTCGTTCCGTCGGCAACCTATGGTATAAACACCATCATGCAGGGGCTTAAGCTGCCGCCCGATACAGGCCTGTATGTCTCACCCTACGAGCATAACGCAGTGGCTCGCTGTGCAGAGCACCTTCGATTAACGAGAAATGTGGAGTATAGAAAACTCCCAGCCCATCCAGTTGAGCTTATCGATCTAAGGGAGATGGAAGCTCGGTTTCAAAGACTCAGGCCCGGTTTAGTGGTCGTGACCCATGCAAGCAATGTCACCGGGGACATATTGCCACTTAGAGAGATCATCGAGGTAACCCATAAATATGGGGGCCGGGTCCTTGTAGATGGTGCCCAGACCGTGGGGTTACATACACCGAACCATAGCGCCTATGAATATGATTTCCTTGCCTTTTCGAGTCACAAAGCCCTCTTCGGCATTCCAGGCTCAGGAGGCCTTGTGATTCTCGGACAGCAAGATGAGGTGATGCCCTTAGTATACGGGGGGACAGGGACGGAATCTAGAAATATGGTCATGCCTACCTCATCAAAAAGATTCGAGGCGGGAACCCACGCGGTGCCTGCAATTGTCTCCATGCTGGCGGGCATTGAGTGGATAGAGACTATGGGGACGGAGACGATAAACCAGAAAACCGCCGATCTTTGCTCCATGCTAATCGAGGGGCTGCGCTTGTTTCAACCGGGGGTTAGGTTGATTGGGCGCACATCGCCCTTTGGCAATATTGGAATAGTCTCATTTACAATCATTGGCGTCTCTCCCCAGGAAGCAGGCATGGTACTTGACGCCAAGGGGATTTGTGTCCGTACGGGGCTCCATTGTGCTCCCTGGGCCCACGAATGCTTTGGCACCTTGCCCCATGGCACCATCAGGGTTAGCCCCTCCTTCTTCTCATCGGAGGCTGATATTGATAGTCTACTAGAAACCATCGGTGATTTCATCTTCTAATGTCGAATCAGACAGACTTTAGGCCAGCTGCCCCAAAAGAGGGGCACTAATTCTTTGCGGTTCATCGCAGACAAGCCAGGACTGGGCTCCAATTCAAGAACCACGCTTCTTTTGCCGATAACCCTACCAGAGCCGTGTTCGGTCCTACGATTACCACTACTATAACTGCCCCTCTGCAAAAGGTGAGGTGACCAATATGGTGAAAGGCATCGGCCCAGTAAGCAGTGCCGAACGAATGGCCATATGCTGTTCCAAAGAAACTCCCCCAAAAAATGTCGCGCCGCCTCCCTTAGAAGAACAAGAGGAGATTAACCCAACGGACCTGGACAACGCGGTCGAAGCTGTCCAAAAAGTAAGCCTGATCTTTGACCGCAAGCTCGAATTTTCGATCCACGAAGACACTAACCGTGTCATTGTCAAGGTCATCAACATGGAAACCGGAGAAGTAATCCGGGAGATCCCCCCGGAAAAGATCGTCGAACTAGTAGCCAAGATGGACAGCTACCTTGGTCTGCTAATCGATGAGATCGTGTAAGGAGCTGATCCTATGCAGATAAGCGGACTTGCCACAGGTCTTGATGTGGAAGCCATCATTACCAAGCTGATGGCCATCGAACAAAGACCCCTGGTGGCCATGGAGCAGCGCAAGACCAAATATCAGGAAGAAAAAAACACCTGGAGAGACATCAACACCCGGTTGCTGAATCTGCAAAACAACCTGGACTCCCTCCTTGCTCCTGACCTTTTCCGACGGATGGCAGCAACTTCGAGCAATGCGGAAATAGTTACCGCCTCTGCTTCGAGCAAGGCCCTCGATGGAAAATACGAGATCGAAATCGAGCAGGTGGCCCAGGCCCAGCGAGTGGCCTCCCAAAGGTTTGACGAGGTCGACAGCCCGGTGGGCCTCGCGGGGACCATCCGCATCAACGGGACGGAGATCGTCATCGAAGCGGAAGACTCCCTTATTGACATTCGCGACCGGTTGCGGGAGGGAGATGTCCTAGCCAACATCGTCGACAACACCCTGATCCTGACCGCGAAGGAGACGGGACTTGCCGGAGCCTTTGTGGTCGAAGACGATGATGGAGTACTTGCCTCCCTGGGACTTGTAGAAGGCGAGAATTTCAAGAACGTACTCCAAGAACCCCTGGATGCGCTATTTACCGTTGACGGCCTTAGAGTAACCAGGTCAAGCAATAGCATCGACGATGTGGTTGAAGGGGTTACCTTCCAGCTCCTTGATGCGGGCAAAGGGGTCATTGAAGTCAAGAAGGACTACGACAAGATTATCCAGGCGGTTAAGGCCATGGTCCAGCAGTTCAACAGCACCTATGGCTTCATCAACGAGAAAATGGGCGAAGGCGCCCTGCTGCAGGGAGACCAGATGATGCTGAGGCTGCAAAACAGCCTGCGGCGGGTCCTCATGGATCCGGTGGCTGCCGAAACCAAGTATCCATTCATGGGCAGCATCGGCATTTCCATCAGTAAAGAAGGAGTTATGAGCCTTGATGAAAGCAAACTCAAGGCGGCACTGGAAGACGACCCGGCAGGGGCTTTCGAACTTCTAGGAGGCAAGGATGGTGCTGCAGCTAGGGCCCAGGAGTTCATCAAGTCATACACCAAAGTAGACGGATTTCTCGCGGAACGTCAGAAGGTGTACGATGGCAGGCTCCGGGACCTGGAGCGGAGGATGGATGACTTTGAACGGCGGCTGGAGCTTCGCCAGGCTAACTTAGAACGCCAGTGGACCCAGCTGGAAACGGCTCTTTCCTACTCCTACAGCCAGCAGGATTGGTTGACTGCCCAGCTGACGGCCCTGCAGAACTTCTACACCCCGAGGAGGAAATAGTCATGGCAATCGGTGCCTACCAGGCCTATCGCAAGACCCAGGTTGAAACAGCCGGGCAGCTGGACTTGGTGATTATGCTCTACGATGGAGCCATCAAGTTCGCCAAGCTTGCCGCCAAGATGCTAAGGGAAGGCGACCTGGAAAAGACCAACGGATACCTGCTTCGAGCCCAGGACATTGTAAGCGAGCTAATGTCCTCCTTGAACATGGACATGGGCGAAATCGCCGAGGGCCTGCTTAAGCTCTATGACTACGTGGACTACTGCCTGGTCCAAGCCAACATCAAGAAGGATCCAGCCTGGATCGACCAAGGACTGATGGTCCTCACAGGGCTTAGGGAGGCTTGGATGGAGATTGCCCGGAAACCCAAGGGAGGAGAGGATGTTGTCCCAAGCTAGGGAGCTTTTGCGGCAGATCCTAGTTGGCTACCGGGGGCAGTATGAATTATATGGACAGCTTTTTAGACTCACCCAGGCCCGGCAAGAAGCAGATCCAGACGGGCTGGGTGAACTTATTAAAGAGACCCAAGACATCATGGAAAAGCTCGATGTCCTGTCGGCCCACGTGGACGATGGGAAGAAGGCCTTAGGAGATCTATTGGGCCTAGGTGAGATCACCTTAAGGGATCTAAAGGAGACCTTTGGGGATGTGAAAGAGCTAGAGGACCTCCTTGAGAAACTGGCCTCCCTCCTTGGGGACATCCAGCGCCTGGAAGAAGAGAACCAGGCCCGGTGCCAAAGGAGACTCGCCCAGGTCAAAAAGGATCTCCTGCAGCTGAGGAGGGGCCAAGCTGCAACTTCCGCTTATACCGGGGAGTATGTCGAGGAGGCCAGGTTCATCGATCGCAAGAGTTAGTTAAATTTTTCACGGGGTCGGAGCAAAACTTCATACTTTCGTAACAATCATCCTGTATAATCTCCCCGGGGTGAAAGGGGAGAAGGATATTGGATTCATTTAAATGCCCTCTTAATGGACAAACGGTACGGCCGGCTAAGTGCATCCACTGCCAAAGCTACTGGGGCCTTTGGAACCAGGGAGTACTCTGTCGGCGAGCCAACCGCTGGTTGCCTTTCAAGTATGACTGGGAGCGGGAACAAGTTGCCCTCAAACGATAACAGAGTTGCCGTCTTTGTCGATTTCGACGGCACCATTGCCCGTCGGGACGTGCAGCT
>JAAZLZ010000355.1 GCA_012799075.1 Bacillota bacterium | reverse complement strand
CCCTTGGACAAACGATCGAGGAGGACCGCAAAGAATTCATCGGGAGTGGACACGGCGTCGATGTCCCCGAGGGAAAGCTCTTCCAACTTGGCCAGATCCCAGTTCTTCATCCACTTGGCCATTTTCGCTGGGGTGACATGGACGATGACATCCACATTGGTATTGAAGGCCGAAAACACCCTGCCTTGAATGGGGGCCTTTAGGGCCTCCTTCACCCGGTGCTGCCACAACTCTTGCACCTGTCAACACCTCCACACCCAAGATATTCCTATGCCTCTTCCTCCAAAAGGGTCCAGGCTCTTCTCAGGACAGCCGCAACTTCCCGGGGGGCCGTCCCCCCGGCGCTGTCCCTAGCCGCAAGGCAGCCCTCCACCGTTAAGTATTGGTAAATGTCACCATCGACCATGGGGGCGATGGCGCGAATCTCATCGAGGGAGAGCTCTTCTAGGCTTGCTCCCTTATCCAGAGCATGAGCGACCAGTTGACCCACTAAGGAGTGGGCTGTGCGGAAGGGAAGCCCTTTCTGTTGGACTAGATAATCCGCCATATCGGTCGCATTCAAGTAGCCCATGGAGGCAGCCTTGGCCATGGCATCCCGGTTGATTGTCATCGTCTCCAGCATCGGGATGAACACGGCCAGACAACCAAGGATCGTGTCAACCCCATCAAACAAGGCCTCCTTATCCTCCTGCATATCCTTATTATAAGCTAAGGGCAGGCCTTTCATCGTCGTCAGCAGAGCCATCAGGCTGCCGTAGACCCGGCCGGTCTTCCCCCGGATGAGCTCGGCCACGTCGGGGTTTTTCTTCTGGGGCATGATGCTGCTCCCAGTGGAGTAGGCATCATCTAGTTCGATGAAGCCAAAGGAGGGGTTGGCCCAAAGGATGATCTCTTCACAATAGCGGCTAAGGTGCATCATCAAAATCGATGCCGCCCCTAAAAATTCTAGGATGTAGTCCCGATCGGAGACGGCATCTAGACTGTTGGGCACGATGCCCCCAAAGCCCAGCTCCAAGGCCACCATCTCCCGGTCGATGGGGTAGGTGACCCCTGCCAGGGCCCCTGCTCCCAACGGACAAAGATTCGCCCGGTCGAGGCAGTCGGCCAGGCGCTCTCGGTCCCGCTGGAACATGTGAAAGTAAGCCAGGCAATGATGGGCGAATAGAATCGGCTGGGCCGGCTGGAGATGGGTGTAGCCGGGCATGAACACATCCAGGTTCCCTTCCGCCTTGGCTAGTAAGGCCTGTTGCAGCCTCCGAAGCTCGGCGATGATCCGTTGGATGTGCTCGCGAAAGTATAATCGCGTGTCCACCGCCACTTGATCATTCCGGCTGCGGGCGGTGTGGAGCTTGCGGCCCAGATCCCCCGTCCGCTCGATGAGGATCGCCTCGATATTCATATGAATATCCTCCGCCCCTTCGGACAGCTCCACCCGGCCCCCTTCGATATCTGTCAGGATTTCATCTAGGGCTTGTTCCAGGGCCTCCGCTTCCTTGGGGGTAATGATCCCCTGCTTGCCCAGCATGCGGACATGGGCCTTGCTGCCTTGAATATCATAGGGGTAAAGACGCCAATCAAAGCCGATTGATGAGTGGAAGTGGTCCACAGCCTGGGCTGTTTGTTTTTTGAACCTGCCCCCCCAAAGCTTCGCCAATCTTTAGTCCTCCTTGGCCAAACGTTTCGCTTCCAGTTGGGCCCGGGTCTTGATGGGCAGCCCAAACAAGTTGATAAAGCCTTCGGCATCCTTATGGTCGTAAGAACTGGCCCCGAAAGTAGCGAGTTCTTCACTGTAGAGGGAATAGGGCGACTGGCGTCCCACAACGGTGACCGAGCCTTTAAAGAGCATTAGGCGAACGGTCCCCGTGACCGTCTCTTGGGTAACCCGGACAAAGGCATCCAAGGCTTCCCGCAAGGGGGTGAACCATTGCCCGTTGTACACCAGCTCCGCGTAGCGGTGGGCGAGCAGCTGCTTGTAGTGCATGGTGTCCTTATCCAAGGTCAGCTCCTCCAAAGCCCGATGGGCAGCGTACAAGATAGTGCCGCCGGGAGTCTCGTAGACCCCCCTGGATTTCATGCCGACCAGACGGTTTTCAACAATATCGATGCGGCCGACGCCATGGCGGCCCCCCGCGGCGTTCAACCTTTCAATCAGGGTGACGCTGTCAAGCTCCCGTCCATCCAAAGCCACCGGACGGCCTTGCTTAAAGGAAATCTCCAGGTATTCCGGCTCATTGGGGGACTTGACCGGATCGAGCGTCAACCGGAACATCTCTTCATCGGGCTCGTTCCAAGGGTCTTCCAGCACCCCTCCCTCGTAGCTGCAATGCCACAGGTTAAGGTCCATGCTGTAGGGCTTGGCCTTGGAAACCGGAACGGGAATCCCCCGCTCACTAGCATAATCGATCGCTGCTTCCCGGGAGGTAATATCCCAGATCCGCCAAGGGGCAATGACCTTCAAATCGGGCGCTAGGGCCTTGAAGGTAAGCTCGAAGCGAACCTGATCGTTTCCTTTCCCCGTTGCTCCATGGGCCACCGCATTGGCCTTTTCCTTCCGGGCAACCTCCACCTGCTTCTGGGCGATGATGGGCCGGGCGAAGGAAGTCCCAAGGAGGTACTGGCCCTCATAGACCGCGCCGGCCATCATGGTAGGATAGATGTAATCTTCGATGAATTCTTGCCGGGCATCGATTATGTAGCATTTGCTTGCCCCGCT
>JAAZLZ010000354.1 GCA_012799075.1 Bacillota bacterium | reverse complement strand
CCGGCCAAATGTTCATCGAGCCTTTTCGGATTGACATCGTGCTGGTATTGACCAACGCCAAGGGAGCGGGGTTCGATCTTGACCAGCTCCGCCAGGGGGTCCTGCAGACGCCTGGCGATGGAGACGGCGCTTCGCTCGCTCACATCGAGATCGGGGAATTCCTTTCTGGCCAAAGGCGAGGCTGAGTAGACGGAAGCGCCGGCCTCATCGACGATGCAATACCCTGGTCGGGCGCCTTTCGGGAGCTCCTTGAGCCAGGCTGACACGAAGCCTTCTGTCTCCCGGGATGCCGTTCCATTTCCGATGGCGATTGCGGTGACCTTATGCTCATCAGTAAGGACGCGTAAACGCCGGGCCGCTTCTTCGATCCGGTTGTGGGGCGCATTAGGATAGATCACATCCGTTGCGAGGAGTCGGCCGGTAGGGTCGACAATGGCGATTTTCACCCCTGTCCGAAAGGCGGGGTCCAGCCCCATCACCACATGGCCCCGGAGGGGCGGCTGGAGCAGAAGGGAAGACAAGTTGGCCCGAAACACCTTGAGGGCCTGCTCCTCAGCCTTCTCAGCCAGGGCTGTTCGAATCTCCCGTTCAAGGGAGGGGGCGATGAGCCGTTTGTAGGCATCCCGGGCGGCCACTTGCAGATGTTTTGCGATGGAACCTTGCTGCCCCTTGACTAACACCTTTTCAATCTCAGCCGTCAACCGTTCTTGGTCAGCCTCGATGGCGACCTTGAGGGCCTCTTCCTTCTCTCCCCGATTGATGGCCAGAATTCTGTGGGGGGGCACCCGCTGCAAGGGCTCCCCGTAATCTTCGTATCCTTGGTAGTGGGGCGCCCGCTCGCTTTCTTGCAGTGCTGTACGCAAGAGTCCTGTCCGCCAGGTTAGGGCCCGGAGCCGCTCCCTCAGGGCCGCATCGTCGCTCAGCATCTCCGCGATGATGTCCCTTGCTCCCTGCAAAGCCGATTCCACATCGGGAACGTCCTCGGTCAGGTGCCTCTTAGCTTCTCCTTCGGGATTGCCGGAGCTTGCTGCCAGCAGCCAATCGGCAAGGGGGCCAAGGCCTTTCTCTTTAGCCATTGAAGCCCTGGTGGTGCGTTTGGGCCGGAAGGGCCGGTAAAGATCTTCGAGTCTCTGCTGGGTGGCTGCTTGGCGGACTTCCCCTTCCAAATCGGGTGTGAGATGGCCAAGTTCATCAAGCAGGCGCAGGATTTCCACCCGGCGAGTCTCAAGGGCTCGGGCCTTCCTTAGACTATCAGCAACCTCCCGGAGCTCTTCCTCGTCCATGCCGCCGGTTGCTTCTTTGCGGTACCGGGCAATGAATGGCACGGTATTGCCTTCATCCAGCAGCAAGACAGCTGCTTCAACTCTTTGCAAGGGTCGACCGAGAGCGAAAGCGATCGGCTGCAGGCTCACGACGGCTGCTTCGACCATGATCCCCATCCTTTCTCAATTGATAGATAAACGCCGGGTTGTCGCGGCAAAAAGCTCTGCTCTAGTCCCAAAGATTTACTGCCCTAAGCCACTCCGCGGCAAAAAGGGCATTGCCCGGACCGGCCAGATGAACGCCGTCGACGGTGAGGGCAGGGCTGCGGCGGTGCTTGAGATAGTTGAGACAGGCAGCATGGATGGGCACTAGAATTGCTGCATATTCCCCAGCTAAACGTCTGACGCAGTCCACGTAGGGCGCGAGCATCTGATTTCCCTCGCTGGCTGGATCTTCCCCAAGAAGGGAGGGCTCCATCAGGATCAGCTTGGCCCTAGCGGCTCGGTCGAGGAGCTCTCGATAGATGTCTTCATACATTTCTAAGGAAACCTTTGGCTCCCGGTCATCAAGCTGATTCCATACATCATTGATGCCGATGGAGATGGACAGCCAATCGGGCCTTGTCTGGATGGCATCCTTTTCCCATCTGGACTTGAGGTGCCACATGGCATCACCGCTTACCCCCCGATTTATCCACTCGAAATCCAGGTCGGGGCGCCTGGCCGCGCAAAGGTCGCGGATCAAGCGGACATATCCTGTTCCCAAACCTTCACCATCAAAGAACCTGCCTGAGTCAGTGATGGAATCACCGATAAAGACGACTCTGGTATTCATCGCTGCATCACCTGGACCAAGACTTCTCCGGCCCGTGGATATTTCCTCTCCGAGGGCGGCTTCCCTCCGGATAAAGCTGTCCGGGCGAACTCCCAGTAAACGGGGAGGAATTAGAGTCCAAAAGGCAAATGTATAATGTAGGGCACTTTAATGCAAAAGGCAGACAACAATGATATATTTTTCACAAGGGACGGAGCAAAAGCGGTCAATAGACAACTCGGTAACAGCCATTAGCATTGGAGGAATCTGCGGGGAGGTGGTGCCCTCTAACGGTAACCTGGAGGCTTGTTGTTCCAACGACATCAATGAGGAGGAAGTCCAAACATGAAAAGACTCTGCCTTGCGTTGACCTTGGTTGTATGTGTACTCGCGATGGGCATTGCACCGGCCATGGGTGCACCCAGGATCATTCGTCTGAACCATACCCTAGCGCCCGATTCCCACTATCATAAGGGTCTTGAGAAATTCGCGGAACTAATCGATCAGAAGACCAACGGTGAAGTGGAGGTTCAGATATTCCACAGCTCTCAGCTAGGCAGTGAGCGGGATGCCATCGAAGGCGTCATCCTTGGAACCTTGGAAGCGACTTTGGTTTCCACCGCTCCCCTTGCCAACTTCTCCAAGCAGTTCCTGGTGTTTGACCTGCCGTTCATCGTGAAAGACAGGGCTACCGCCTACAAGGCCCTAGACGGTGAACTAGGGGCCCAGATGGCCAAATCCCTGGATGAAAAGGGCATCAAGACCCTGGCTTTCTGGGAGAATGGCTTCCGTATGTTGACCAACAGCAGACGGCCCATTGAACGGCCGGAGGATGTGGCGGGTCTCAAGATCCGACTCATGGAAAACCCGGTGCATATGGCTACGTTCAAGACCCTTGGGGCTGCTCCTGTACCCATGCCCTTTGGCGAGCTCTTCACCGCCCTTCAGCAGAAGACGGTGGACGGGCAGGAAAATCCGCTGGTCATCATCCAGACATCCAAGTTCTACGAGGTCCAGAAGCATCTGGCCTTGACGGGACACTTCTACTCACCTGCGGCATTGCTCATCGGCCAGAAGTTCTTTGACAGCCTGACGTCCGCGCAGCAGCAGGCCATTCAGGAAGCGGCCTTTGAAGCCCGCGACTGGGAGCGCCAGTATTGTCAGGATCTGGAGGCCAGCCTTGTGGCAGAGCTGAAGGCAGCCGGCATGCAGGTGACTAGCCCCGACCTGGATGCCTTTGAGAAAGCAGTGGAGTCGGTCTACAAGGAGTTCGAAGCGGAGATCGGCGCCGACACCATCAGGGCTTTGCGGGGAAAATAGTTGTCGCAGTTTGTGGGGTCTCACCGGCAAGGTGAGACCCCATCGAATCAAGGAGGTGCCCTATGCGGTTTTTAGATCGCTTTGAAAACTATGCCATCATAGTACTTCTAAGCCTGATGACCATCCTTGTTTTCATTGCCACTATGGCGCGCTACGTGTTCTTCTTTCCCATCACCTGGGGAGAGGAGGCGGCCAGGTACATGATGGTGTGGCTGGCTTATATAGGTGCCTCGGCTGGACTGAAGAGGGGCTCTCACCTTGGAGTTGAGGTCTTTGTCTCGTCGCTGCCCAAGAAGTGGCATTGGGCCCTCGATGCCCTCAGGTACCTGATCATCATCGTATTCAATGTGCTGGTGATCATTTTGGCTGCCCAGATACTCCGGAACCAAAAAGCAACGGGACAGATTTCGCCGGCCCTTGAGATTCCCATCTACTATGCTTACGCCGCCGTTCCTTTTGGGATTGGGCTGATGACCATCGGGGCCGTGCAAAAACTAATTGAAGCAGTAGCCACTAGGAATCGAGAAGTAGTGGCCACCAAGGGTCAGGAGGGGTAGAGGTTGGGAGCACTGCTATTTGGTTCATTCCTGGTATTGATGCTGTTTAATGTTCCCATCGCGGTGGCCTTAGGTCTGGCTTCGATGATCGCCTTGTTCTTCGGGCCCATGGCTACACCGCCGCTGTTGGTTGTACAGCGCATGTTCACATCGGTGGATTCCTTTCCGTTCATGGCCATCCCCTTCTTCATGCTGGCCGGCGGCCTCATGGAGGGCGGCGGAATTTCCAAACGGCTGGTGAACTTCTCCAAGACCCTAATCGGGGCCATGCCCGGTGGGCTTGGCATTATTACGGTAGTCTCCTCCGCTTTCTTTGGCGCCATCTCCGGCTCCAACCCAGCCACTGTGGCTTCCATCGGCGGCATCATGATTCCTGCAATGCACGATGCCGGATACCCGAAGGATTATGCCGCCGCGATTGCGGCTGCGGCCGGCACCTTGGGCGTCATTATTCCCCCGAGCATCCCGATGATTACCTACGGGGTAGTGTCTGGCTGCTCCATTGGCGATCTGTTCATTGCCGGTTTGATACCGGGCATTGGGATTATGCTGCTTCTGTCCTTCGCCATATGGACGAAGGCCAAAAAGCTCGGGCTTGGAGGCGATCGCAGCTACAGCCTGGGAGAGATTGTTGCCGCTGCCCGGGATGCGGCCTTTGCCCTGCTAATGCCTGTGCTCGTTTTGGGCGGTATTTACGGCGGCGTTTTTACTCCGACGGAGGCAGCTGCGGTGGCTGTTGTCTACTCCCTCATCGTCGGTCTGTTTGTCTACCGGGAGTTCACGTCTAAGGACTTGCCCCAAATTATTATCAACGCCGGTATAAGCACATCGGTGGTTTTGTTCGTTATTGCCGCTTCGTCTTCCTTTAGCTGGCTAATTACCGCTGGGCGCATTGCCGATTCGGTAACCCGGGCCATGATGGCCATTTCCACTAATCGGTTTGTCTTGATTTTCCTTATCAACGTATTACTGCTGTTCCTTGGGACGTTCCTTGAGACCCAGGCTATTATTCTCCTGGTCGCACCGATTCTTATTCCGCTGGCATCCCGCATCGGACTGGACCCTCTGGCCCTAGGCATCATCATGGTCGTCAACACATCGGTGGGGATGATAACGCCGCCGATGGCTGTCAACCTCTTCGTGGCCTGTGGGATAGCGAATTTGAAAATCGAGGAGATAACCAAGCCGATCCTTCCCCTGCTCGCGGTTGAAATTGCATTCTGCCTGATCATATCAAACTTCCCGCAGATCCTAACTTGGCTGCCGCGGATGATTCATGGCTAGGGAAGAGTCGGGTTTGAGGCGGCCAATGGGGTGATATCGGAAAGTCTTTGTGGAAGCACCTGACGGGACAGCCGGTCTTTGTCGGATGAATACCAATGGAAAGCCTTGTGGTAATGTCGAAGAGGTGGTTGTTTTGACGGTCATGGTGCAAGACCCGGTCTTTGTCACCCCGCATGCTGTAGAACAGTTTCAGCGCCGGGTGGCTCCTTGGCCGGGCGGTGCAGTCATAGACTGGCTGCTTCCTCGGCTTCAGCGACTGCCCGATGAGGTCGATGTGCCGATGGCATCACTGTTGTATCGGGTGCCATTTGCCGACAGGCATGTCACTGTGGTTGTGGGCCAGGGTGATGGTGAGTGGCCCGCAGTCATCACAGTGATAGGCGATACCGAGCGGGTGGACAGGCTGCTCAGCTGGCGGGGCAGGAAATGGGGGAGCAGGGATGCCGGTCGATTGCGGGTATTG
>JAAZLZ010000353.1 GCA_012799075.1 Bacillota bacterium | reverse complement strand
ATAGATTTTGAGGAGAGAGCATCCCGCGGGGGTGCTTTTCTTTTTGGAGGATGGACATGGACCGCAAGATCAGCCCCCTGGATATGAGGATTATCAACCAGCAGCTGGGCAGGCCCGCCCGGGGTCTGCTGGGGATCGCCTGCCGGTGTTTCCAAGGGCGTCCCGGGGTGATCATCACCCATCCCTTCGCTGTGCCCGAAGGCTTCTTCCCTACCAATTGGTGGCTGAGCTGTCCTTTGCTCCGGCGGGCCATCGGGTTTTTAGAGGGGAAGGGAGGGGTCGAGCTGGCCTCCCGCCAAGGGTGGGGGGATTTGGCCCCCATCCATGACCGATATGCCCTGCGGCGCCAAGGGCTGATGCCCTGGAGCGATCGGTGGGAGCTCGTCCAATCGTCTCCGAAGATGTACCGGGCGTTGGTTGAACAGGGGGTGGGCGGCACCAGCTCCCCCGGCGGCATCAAGTGCCTCCATGCCCATTACGCAGACTGGTTGATGGAGCAGCAAAACCCCATCGGGGCCTGGGTCCACAGCCTGCTGGGAAGCAACCGGCATTTGCTTGGACGGTACGCCCATTCCTGCCTGATCTGTCAGGGGGAGGAGGTGAGTCCCGTCGATGGCATCATCATTTCCCCCAAAAGGATCCAACCCCTGGAAATGGTAGCCCTCGATTCAAAGTGCTTCCGGGCAGCTTCCCTCGATGTGGGCACCAATTCCCTGCGGCTCCTCATTGGGCAGGGGCAAAAGGGGAAGGGCTGGCATCCCCTCTACCGGGGGCTGTGGTCCATCCGGCTGGGCGAAGGGCTGGGACGCCGCGGACGGATATCAGCGGCTGCCCTTGCCAGGCTCCGGGAGACCGGCGAAGAGGTCGCCCGACTCCTTGACAAGTTCGGCGTCGATGCAATTCGGGCCGTTGCGACTAGCGCCGTGAGGGAGGCGGTTAATGGTGATGACTGCCTCAAGATCCTTGCCGAACTGGGAATTGAGGCCCAGGTTATCTCCGGTCGGGAGGAAGGCATCCTTTCCTTTCGCGGCGCCCTTCGAGGCATGGAAAGCTTTGACTTGGCAGCGGTTGTTGATGTTGGCGGGGGTTCCACGGAAATCGCGGTGGGACCTCCCCATGGCCAGCCCGTCCTGGTCAGCATCCCCCTCGGAGCGGTGAAGGCTGCCGAAGGGGAGTGGGATCTTAGCCCATTCAAGGAGCCCTTGACCTTTCTGCCTGACGCCCACCAGTTTCTAGCTACCGGCGGGACGGCCACTTCGTTGGCCGCAATCGATTTGGGGCTTGTTGATTATGATGTTCGCAGGGTGCACGGACACGAACTTTCCCGCCAGACCTTAGGCCAGCTCAGGTCTTTCCTTGGGGCGCTGCCCCTCGACTGGCGGCGGAAGGTCCCTGGACTAGACCCGGCCCGGGCAGACATCATCGTCCCCGGGGCCCTCATCCTCGAGCAGGTGATGGATCTTTTGGGGTTCAACCGGGTTAGGATCAGGGAATCGGGCATCCTCGATGCCCTTCTTGACAGCGTCTTTGGTCTAGCCTAGCTCAACGCGGTTCCTGCCCTTCGCCTTTGCCCGGTACATGGCCTTGTCGGCCCTTTCAATTAGGTCAGTTAGACTTTGATCGTTTCCAAGGGTTGCCACCCCGAGACTGATAGTGATCGGCAGGGGCAGAACCCCAATGGCAAGGGGAGCCTGTTCGATGGCTCCGCGCAGCCGCTCGGCCAAGTTCCATGATTCATTGGGACTTGCATCCTTTAAGATGATGGCAAACTCCTCGCCGCCGTAGCGGCCGATGATATCTGTCTTTCTAATGATTTGATTGAATCGGTGGACCAGATGCTGGAGGACTTGGTCGCCAATGGAATGGCCGTGGCAGTCGTTGACGTCTTTGAAATGGTCGATGTCCAGCATGATGAAGGATAAGGGAAGGCCGCCCTCTTTGGACTGGGCAAAGGCGATTTCGCCAAGGGCCAAAAAGTGGTTGCGGTTGAAAACACCTGTCAGGCCGTCGATGGCGGCCTGTTTGCTTTTCTCGTCGAAGCGAAGGGCGCTGGCAATGGCGCTGCCCCCTTGTCTCAGGCCGATCTCTACCAGATGGAGGTCCAACTCGGTGAGGAAGGCATCCCGATGGCTGTACAAAACGATGATGCCCAGTAGACTATCTGCATAAGCAATGGGCATTACCAACAGGGACTTGGCTTTGCCCTCGAGACCGTAGGGGGAAAGGTCCGCATCCCTCGCCTGGAATGCCCGATCTTTGAACTGGGATAAGGGCGGGACTGTGCCCAAAAGGTCGCCATTCAGGCCCGGCCCCAAGGCCGCAATAGTAAAAAAGGAGTCATTCTTGTGAAGTATGAGGCCTGTATCGTGTCCGGTCAATCGCAAAGCCGACTGGAGAACCAGTTCTAAAACCTCGCCCAGCTCCAATGTGCCAAGGAGACTGCTTGTACTCTCCTGCAGGGCTTCCAAAAGCATTAGCCGGTGTTTTTCCTCCATCCGCTCCCTTCGCATGGTGCTGATGTATGAGCTTATTCCTAAGGACAAGACCATGGCTTCTAACATGTATCCGAGCTTGAGGCCGTTGCTGGTGACGAAGTTCGTTGGCAAAAGGCCCAGGTACCTAAAGGCGCTCAGTACTCCCCCTAGATAGAGAAACAGGAAGGCCCCCGCATAGAACCAGGCGGGTCGAAACCCTTGTTTAATCCGAAGAACTGTAATCGCCCCAAGGATGGGCAGGCTCAGGAAGGCAAGTATGATGCTGATTCTGACGGTCCACCCGGCCGGAAGAAAGAAGCCGGCAATTGAAACTCCCAGTCCAAGGCACTGGCAAAGGCCAAGGGACCGGTCAAGTTTT
>JAAZLZ010000352.1 GCA_012799075.1 Bacillota bacterium | reverse complement strand
TCATCGTCCTCGATTGCCTTCCGCCCGACTAAAGCCCCGCCGATCCCTACACCTGCGGCCCCAGCGGCAATAAAATCGATTACATTCCCCTCATCGATGCCCCCCGTTGGGATCATGGGGATGTGTCCTAAAGGCCCTCGCACCTGACGGATGAAATCAGGCCCTAGAACCTGGGCAGGAAAGACCTTGACTGCAAGGGCGCCGGCTTGGTATGCCGCAAGCATCTCCGTGGGGGTCATTACCCCAGGGATCACTACTCTATCGTAACGATTGGCCACTTCAATGACCCGAACATCCAAGGTCGGCGTGAAGATGAACTGGGCGCCGGCCAAAATGGCTGTCCGAGCCGTTTCCGCATCGAGGACGGTGCCTGCCCCCACCAAGGCCCCCTCTTGATTTTGCGAAACCTGTTCGATGGTGTCCATGGCTCCGGGAGAATCAACGGTGACCTCCAGGACCTCCACTCCCCCTTGCCCTAACGCCAGCGCAATCCTTTGCACCTTCTCTGGCTGGGCGCCTCGAATCACAGCGATGATGCCGCTTTTGAAAATTCGTTGCAGGTTTTCTACTCGTTTCACTATATATCCCCCGATCTATGAGGAAGTTCTAAAGGCTTCAGGCAAACGCATGATGCTGATCCGCGGTATCGGCCAGTACCGCCAAATTGCTCGGCCTACGATCATAGAGCGGGGTACGAAATCCACTCTGGGATCTCGGCTGTCTTCACTGTTATTTCTGTTGTCCCCCAGGACAAAGTAAGCATTCTCCGGAACCGTCCGAGGACCAAACCGGCCGTAAAAAGCCTCTCCCAGGTAGTCCTCAGCCAACGGTTCCTCATTGACATAAACGACGCCGCCATAAATCTGGATGGTGTCTCCCGGCACGCCGATGACCCGTTTAATAAAGCTTTCCTTAGGATTGGCGGGGTACCGGAACACAACGATCTCACCCCGCCGGGGCGGACGAATGCGATAGGTGATCTTATCCACCATGAGTCTTTCCCCGTTAATCAGGGTGGGAAGCATGGAAGGGCCATCAACTGTGTAGGCCCGGGCAATAAAGATCATGATAAAGGCCGCCAAAGCCGCTGCCCCTAGAATAGTCTCCAGGAACTCCCGCAGTGGCGACTTTTCAGCCGCTGGTCTCCTTATTTTGGGCAAGAGACACCCTTCTTTCCAGTTTGTTCTGCCAATGGTTTGGTTTAGTATTTCGTTATCAGTCCGGGAAAATCCTCCCCAACTGGCGGCGAACAATCATCCCTCCTGTAGTCAGCGCCTAATAGATAGGATACAATGAAGGAAGCATTCGGTTAGAGGAGCAGGATGATGCGACTACTTTTTATGGGTACGGGAACGTCCCACGGGGTCCCGATGATCGGGTGCAGCTGCCCCGTCTGCACATCGAAGGATCCCCGCAATAAGCGCACACGATCGTCTCTTTTGATCACGTATCAAGACAAGAACATCCTCATCGACACGGCCACAGAGCTTCGTCTGCAGGCCCTTTCTTTTAATGTTGCCCACGTGGATGCCGTCCTTTATACCCATTTCCATGCGGATCATGTTTTCGGCTTTGATGATCTGCGCCGCTTCAATCATCTTCAGGGCGCGGCGATCCCCGTCTACGCGAATGCCCATACCATCGCCGAGTTGAAGGAGTGTTTTGCCTACGTCTTTCGCGATGGTCCCAAAGGAGGCGGCAAACCCCAAATCATTCCCCGGTTGATTACAAGCCCTTTTGACCTGTTCGGCCTTTCGATTCAGCCCATCAAGGTCTATCACGGCGAAATGCCTATCTTAGGCTACCGCCTAGCCAATGTGGCCTACGTTACCGACTGCAGCTCGATTTCACCCTCCGAGCAGGAGCTTCTGCATGATCTAGACATCCTCATCCTAGGCGCCCTTCGCTACCGGCCCCACCCCACCCATTTCAATCTAGAACAGGCCCTCCAATTGATCGAAGAGGTAAAACCCCGCCGGGCATGGCTTACCCACTTGGCCCATGCCTTCGATCACGCCCAAGTGGAAAAAGAGCTGCCACCCCACGTTGGCCTTGCTTACGACGGCTTAGCGATTGAAGTTCCCGATGCTACATAGGGGAGGGGCTTTGGGCCCTCCCCAGACAGCGTCATTTGTATTATAGTTCCTTGATGGACCATATCCTTCCTATGTTGCTGCCATAAGATGCCATCACCCCACCCCTTGACAGGAATAGCTCCCCCCCTTATAATCAAAATACGAACACTTGTTTGTTTCGGGGGTGCCAGCCGTGCGCTCAATCCTTTATTTTTCTTCCAATGCCCTTCAGCCATGGGATGTTTGCGCCCAATTGACTCCTTTGGTGGAGCCTGTAGGCGCCAATGAGGGGTTTTTGGATTTGACGGGCTGTGGCCCGATGGATGGTTTATGGCGCCGGTTGCAGGGAGAATTAGGCCCCCTTCGCTGGGGCATGGCCGGCAACAAAATGGTGGCCAGAATCGCTTATAAATGCGGCAACAAGAAAGTCCCCGACGGTTATGAGGGGGCTTTTCTAGCCCCCTTGTCCTTGGATTATCTGCCCTTTCCACGGGGGATCACAAAGGAGCTGGGGGGACTTGGTCTCATCACCATCGGGCAATTGGCGGCTGTTCCCCCCCGGGAGCTGCAAAGGCAATTCGGGCCCCTGGGAAAGGATCTTTCCCAAGCCTCCCGGGGCATCGACCATACCAGGGTGCAGGCCGCCTATCCCCCGCCAAACATCATCTGTCGGCGAAGCTGGGACTTTCTGCCCCATCATCGGCAAGAGCTGGAAGAGCGCCTTTTAGCTCTGGCTCAGGAACTGGGGGAAAAACTGGTTGATGGCCGGCAAAGGTGTGGACGCCTGAAAGCAAGGAGTGATGAACAACTCCTGGAAATAGTTTTGATCCCACCGGTAGATAGAGTTGACTCCTTGCGGCAGGCAGTCTTTTATCGCCTATTGCCCCGGCTAAAGCCAGGCTTTTCTTTGGAGCTGCAGGCTCTGGATTTGACCCCCCGCCAAAGGGAGCAGCTGGACCTTTTCCAGGCAAGGCCGGAATTAGATCCTTTGATTGAAAGTTTCCAGACCCGCTGGGGACCCCGGGGCCTTCGCTGGGCCGGTGATCTGGAGCTATCTCGACGGGCAAGATGTCTAAGACAGTTTCAAAGTCACCTTTTCGCCCCTTAAGGAGTTTTCCCATGAAGCAAAGCCAACGGCAAATCAAGGTTGTCCTTGATCGAAAGGGCGATCCGGTCTCCTTTGCCTGGTCCAACCGGCGGGAAGTTGTAGTGGAAATCGTGGATAAATGGTGGGAAGGGGGGAGATGGTGGGCGGGGGAAAGGGAAATGATCGTTTACCGGCTGCTAACCCGAAGGGGAAGCCTATACGAGGTCCATTTTCGTTCTGGCGAGGGAACCTGGTGGTTGGCCCGGGTTTTTGATTAGAGGAGGAAGTCTATTGTTCATCCATCTCCACGTCCATTCCCCCTTTTCCTTTCTCCACGGGGCCTCTCCCCTAGAAAGGCTGATCGACAGGGCGGCCCAGTTGGATATGGGGGCCCTGGCTTTAACAGACCACGATAATGTCTGTGGGGCCGTCCGGTTCCACCGCTTAGCCCAGGCAAAGGGCATCAAACCCATCCAGGGGGTTGAAATCACCTTAGCAGGCGGACAGCACCTTACCCTGCTTGCTAAGGGGCCTGGGGGCTACGCCAATATCTGCCGCCTCATCACCAAGGCCCACTTGGACAATCCCCGAGGGGCTCCTCAAATCACCCGGGAGGACCTGGCCCTGCAAAAAGAAGGTTTAATCGTCTTGTCCGGCTGCCGCCGGGGTCCCATTGCCGCTTTGCTCCTTCAAGGAGATTACGATGGGGCCAAGAAGCTTGCCCAGTTGTATAAAAAAACCCTGGGGCAGGATTTTTACTTAGAGCTCCCCCCGCCCCACCTGCCGGGGGGGCGTCGATTAAATCGACTGTTGGCGGAGCTGGGAGAGCTGCTTGGCATTCCCTTGGTTGCCACAGGCAACGTCCATTACGCGGTGAAGGCAGACTATCCTGTTTGCGATCTGCTCACCTGCCTGCGGACGGGGACCACCCTGGAGGATGTCCACCCCCTGCGGCGGCTGAATGGAGAAGAATACTTAAAGAGCCCCCAGGAAATGAAGGCTCTTTTTGCCGACCACCCCCAGGCTCTAAATAACAGCTATAGGATCGCGGCGGCATGCGAGCCCTCGTTGGAGCCGAATCGAAAACTCTTCCCCCGCTTCCCGGCTAAGGAAAAAGCAAGCCATCTTTTGCAGCGGCTGGTTTGGGAAGGGGCCCATAGGCGCTACGGCCGGTTAAGTGCCGCTGTCAAGCACCGTTTGGAACATGAGCTATCCATTATTGAACAGCTGGATGTGGCCGATTATTTCCTCGTTGTCTGGGATGTGGCCCGCTTCGCCCGCTCCCGGGGGATCCGCTATGCGGGGAGGGGTTCGGCCGCGGATTCGGCGGTGGCCTACTGTCTAAAGATCACGGAAGTTGATGCCATCGCCCGGGGGCTCCTTTTTGAACGCTTCCTCAGCTTGGAGCGGGCTCAAAGGCCCGACATCGATCTGGACTTTGATGCCCGCCACCGGGACTTGGTGGCCAGTTACGTTTACGACAAGTACGGCTCCGATCGGGTGGCCTCCGTCTGCACCTTCAATACTTTTCGCGCCCGCTCGGCCATCCGGGAGGTGGGGAAAGCCTTGGGGTTTGCCCCGGAAGAATTGGATTTATTGGCCAAAAGATTCCCCCATATACCTGCCGATGCCATCGAACCGGCCCTGGGACATTTCCCGGAACTTGGCTTCCTAAAGGGAGAAAAGCGCTATGAGCTCCTTTGGCGTCTGTGCGCTGCCGTTGCGGGGCTGCCTCGCTTCATCGGGACCCACCTGGGGGGGCTTGTCATCAGCGGCATTCCCTTGGTTCAAATTACCCCCCTGCAGCAAGCCGCCAAAGGGGTTTTGATCACCCAATTCGATAAGGACGACATTGAGGAGCTGGGCTTTATCAAACTGGACCTCCTTTCCCTGCGCACCCTATCGGTGGTGGAGGATGCCGTCTGTGCCATCAACCGCCTGGATGATGACTTTTCTTACCCAGACATCCCCCTGGATGATGAAAAGACTTATCAGATGCTGGGCCGAGGGGAAACCGTCGGAGTCTTCCAGCTGGAAAGCCCAGCCCAGCGGGCCCTGCAGGCCCGGCTTGGGGCGGACAACATCGAAGATATCGTCGCCAGTGTGGCCTTGATCAGACCCGGCCCCATCAAGGGGGACATGGTCGAGCCGTTCATTGCCCGTCGACAGGGCAAGGAGGAGACCGAGTACCTCGACCCGCGGCTGGAGCCTATTTTGGCTAAGACCCACGGGGTAATCCTCTTCCAGGAGCAAGTCCTGGAAATTGCTATATTGGTTGGGGGCTTTAGCCCAGGGGAAGCGGATAATCTGCGGAAGGTCCTCAGTAGTCTTCGCTCCCAGCGGGAGCTCGATGAGCTGGGGCGACAGTTCGTGGCCCGAGCCCAGGCCAACGGAATGGATGCCCCCACGGCCGAAGCTATCTTTTCCCTTATCGCAGGCTACGCCGGGTACGGGTTTTGTGAAGCCCACGCGGCGGCCTTTGGCACCACCGCCTACAAGACCGCTTATCTGGCTGCCCATTACCCGGCGCAGTTTTTTGCCGCCCTGCTGAGCCACCAGCCCATGGGTTTTTACCCGCCCCACACCATCCGTCTAGAGGCCAGTCGCCGGGGCATCAGCTTTCTGCCCGTTGACATCAATCAAAGCGGCGCGGATTACTTGCCGGGTCAAGGAACCATCCGCATTTCCCTAGGGCAAGTCAAGGGCATCGGGGCCCTTCATCTGGAGGCCATCCTCCAAGCAAGGCAAGCAGGTCCGTTCACTAGCCTGGAGGACTTTTGCCGCCGGGTGGAGCTGCCCCGACATATTGTCATGAATCTCATCCTAGCCGGCGCCTTCGACAACCTCCATCCCAACCGGCGAGCCCTTTTGTGGCAGCTGCGCAAGGAAGATAGGGAAGAGCTCCCCGGTTTAGCGATGCCTCCTCCCCAAATCGATGATTTTTCCCCTTACCAAAAGTTCCTTTATGAGTACTCCATCCTCGGTCTAACGGCAGGGGGGCATCTCATCGGTTATTTGCGCCCCCAACTGAAGAAGAGAGGCATCCTCACCAGGGCCCGGCTGGAATCTTATCCTTCGGGGAGGAAGGTGCAGGTAGCAGGCCTAGCCATCCGTCCCCACCGTCCGCCGACGAAAAGCGGCCGGACAGTTGTCTTTTTGACCCTGGAGGATGAAACAGGGCTGCTCGACATTACGGTCTTTGCAGATGTCTACCAACGTTTTGGCCATTTATTATTTTCCTGTCCGGCCCTCATCGTAGAGGGCACCGTCCAAAGAAGGGGAGCAGGCTTGGGGATTATTGCCCGCCGGGTGGAGGCCCTTCCCCTGAAAGGCGTCTGAAGCCCCGCTCTAAGTCCCCGCGGCTGATCCTTTCCTCGCGGCCGTTTTGCGCATTGATATAAACCGTGTATTCTTCATCCTCCATCCGACCGCAAAACTCATAGGCCAAGATCTCATCCCGCCTGCTGCCAACGGTCACCACCAAACGGCAATTTGTCACCTGCAAAGCCGGATGGAGCTTTCGGGCCGCCTCCTCCCTGGTGAGCCGGGCCTGGCGGTCAACTCCGGTGGGCAGGAAAAGCCCTGAAGCCTCGTAGGCCGTTATGTCGCCATTGTCTAGTCCTATCCTAAGCCGCACCTGACGGGGATAGATGTAAACGTCCTCTTCTTTGGCCGCGTAAATCACAGCCACCTGGTTGCCCCGGTCCGCTCGGAAAACAGGGGCGAGCTTCGCCAGGCCCCGGGAGCTTAGGAAGGCAGTCCCCCGGGCCATCCCCTCCTCCACCGACAAATGTCGTTCGGCGATGATCCGGTCGCTGATCATCCATACCACCTGGCCCCCTTTCCGGGTGAGCTCCAAAACGATCCTTTCCTGCTGCCCCCGCATTTCAAGCTTGTAAGTGGGCACCTCCCCTTGGGAAGGACCAACAACCGTCAAGGGAGCATCGCCTACTCGCTTGGGGCCGAGGAAGTCCCGGGCGGCCCGGATGAGCTCTTCCTCGGTCGACTCCGGGCCGGATGGTTCGACGTAAGTAGGCTCGGGGGATGGAAGGGGCACCCTTTCATCGGGCAGCCTGCCGAGGCCGTCTTCCAGCATGATCAGGTCTTTGGCCAGGGGATCGGCCGGTTCACCGGCATCCATGGGCCCAAGGGCCCCTGTCATTAGCACCCGCTCTAGCTCCACCAGTCTATTTGGCCCATCCCCCAGATGGGCTTGCATTTTTTCCATCTCCCCATTGATGAAGCGGGCCTTTTGCCAAAGACTCCGCAAAGTCCAACCTGCATCTTCCTCCTTGCCGGAGGCCAGATCAAAGGCCAACCCCGTTGTGTATTCCCCCACCTGCCGGAGAAGTTCTTTCGTCCTCTCGAGGGAAAGGACCGTTAGGGGCAGCTGGCTCAGCTTTCCTTGGGCCCTGGCGGCATCATGGCTGATGCCGAGGAGCAAAAGCATGCGCTGCTCCTTGGAGCGGGCAGCCAGAATGCGGGCCAGCTGGTCCTCCAGGCCCGCCAGATGGTGGGCCAGCTCCTGGAAGGACCGCCGGTAGTCGTTTTCCCTTTGGATGAGCAGATCCCGTCGCTGGAGATGGAGACCATACCCCCAAAGGAGGGCTATGCTTAGCAATAGGGCAACTACCCGGTTCAAGGGAATCCCTCCTCCCATACCCTACTTGGCAAAGACGTGCTTGCCGATGGTCTTGATCTTGGGCCGGGATACAAGCCAGGGGCTCCTGGCCAGGGCAGGGTTGTAGAAATACAAGGCTCCATTGGATGGATCCCAGCCGTCCACCGCATCCCTGGCGGCGGCCTGGGCCCTGTCGTCAGGTTTTTGATAGAGCGCACCATTAGCAACTACTGTAAAGGCATGGGGTTCATAGATGACGCCGGCAATCGTATCGGGAAAGAGGGGATGATCCACCCGGTTAAGAACGACCGCGGCCACCGCCACCTGTCCTTCATAAGGCTCTCCCTGGGCCTCGGCATAGACCAGCCGGGACAAAAGCGCAATCTCCTGTTCTTCCAGTTCCACCCGGGGTCTTTCAGCCAGGGGAGGGGAGGGCCGCCTGCCCAATTTCACCGCGCCGGCCAGCAGAATCACCACGACCAAAACTAAGAGCAGCCTCTTGCTCAATGCCATCACCCCATCAACCATAGGTTTTCCCGTTTTGCAGGATTCTTTCAGGGGAGCAAAAAGGCCCCTGGGGGGAGGATTATGGGGCGGGGTGCCGAAATTAAAGCTGAGGTTTGGTCCGGATTCCTCGTTGCTGGCTCAGCACGAGGAAGAACTTTTTGTGGGGGTTCCACCTACGGATGGAGGAATAGCCTGTGAAACTATCCCAACTAGCCATTCGCCGCCCAGTAACCATCGCCATGGCCGTTGTTTTTGTTCTCCTGTTCGGGATCCTTTCCCTCAACCGCTTGGGCTTGGATCTATTACCCAAGCTGAATGTCCCTTTTATCACCGTCGCGACAGTCTATCCAAATACAGATGCCCTCACGGTGGAAGAGGAAGTAACCAAGCCTGTTGAGGCGGCCCTGGGAACAATCGACGGATTAAAGAAGCTGGAATCCTACAGCGTGGAAAACGTCTCCATCGTGGTGGCCCAGTTCCATTGGGCAACCCCCGTTGCCCAGGCCCTAGAGCGGGTCAGGGCCAATCTGGATCAATTGGTGACGGTTTTG
>JAAZLZ010000004.1 GCA_012799075.1 Bacillota bacterium | reverse complement strand
GTAGTATTCCTCGGTAGCTCAATGGTAGAGCACCCGGCTGTTAACCGGGTGGTTGCAGGTTCGAGTCCTGCCCGGGGAGCCAGGGCCCGTAGCTCAGGGGTAGAGCGGCGGACTCATAATCCGTTGGTCGCAGGTTCGAGACCTGCCGGGCCCACCACTAAGACAACAACGAACTTGCTAACCTAAACCACTCGAACACCGTCCTAGAGCTAATCTAGGGCGGTGTTTTTTTTGTCCTCTTTAGTGTTCCACCTATAGAAGGAGGACAGAGTTCGGACCTTTGAACACCAATTGACCACCAATTAACTACCACCTTAACTACCAAGCTTATATGGTTTTTACCAAGGCAGGAAAGACTTACCTGCATAGTGCCAGCCTGTAATGACGCGGTGCAGCGCCGCGTTAGTCCGTAAACGTTTGCCCATATGCTCTCTGGGTTGGCTATCATGGCCCAGGCTTTTCCAGCTCTTTCTTTGCTTTGGGGGTGGCGTTTGCACGACATCCGTGGCCATCTGAGACTATCACAAGGTCAAGCCTATCTGATGAGTCTGGGGGATCGCGGATGATCCTGTAGACCTTGATGCACATCTACATTTCTAGCATCGCCAAGTTAGCAGGACATCCGACAGGGGATGTCTTGCTGCCGCCATGTTTCCGCGGTGAGACTCCCTTAATTCAAAATGAGCGAAAAATGGGAAGGGACAAAAAGGAAAGACAGTGGGGCTGACGGAATACTTAAAAGCCAGCATAACTTTGGGGCTAGTATGCTGTACAAACCTTAGGAAGAAGGGATCCCATGAAGAAACTGTCGGTGGTGGTTTTGCTGTTATCGCTGTTGTTTCTAAGTGGCTGCATTTCCTACCGAGAGGACCTGGAACTGAACTTGGACGGTTCGGGCAAAGCAGCGTATCTAGCAGGATGCGTAACGTTCATCGAAGGAGGAGACTTCAAGTACAAGCTGGAGGTTGTCGACGGCTTCACTGTGATTTCCGACCATGTCTATGAGGAGGGCGGCTGCGATTACAACGAGATCATCGGTGAGTTTGAATCCTTTGATGTCATAGCTGAAATGGCAAGACGGGGGAACGGCTTTAGCGGCATTATCACCCTCACCGAAAACGATGATGGCAGCTGCCTCTTTGCACGGGATCTAACTGGACTGCCTGCTCGCATCGAGGAGAACCTTGGCGTTGATCCCTCGTCCCCGGAATTCCAAAGTGAACTTGCGGAGATGGTCGAAGAATATCCTGAACTGGGTCTTGCATACAGTGTTCGATTTCCCGGAACCATCATCGATGCCAATGCAAACCCGGAAGATATCGACCAGGATGCTAATACGGTGCGGTGGTCCTTCTCTCTAACAGAGGCGGTCAACGACCCGCCCTTGATGCAGGCGACGTTCATGCCGCAGCGTTAGACAAAGTAGAGGACCTTGGCTTTGGGCAGGGCCCTTTGAATGGCCTCGGTGAGGACCTCTTTCAGCTCTTCCCTTATTGTTGGGGGATATACATATTTCCCGTAACCGAATTGCCCGTACTTAAACTGCCGTTCTTCATCGACCATGGGAAGGGTGCTTTCAGGATTCAAGGAGAGGATCATCTCCTTTGCCCGGGTGGTGTAACGGTGGCTGATTAGTTCAAAGGTGATATTGTCGCCTTGGGAATCGATGGTCTTAGCTATGGCCTTGACCAACTTTGGGTAGTCCTCCTTCCAAGTGGGATTGGCCAGGATGGGAGCAATCAAAAATCCGCTGGGGTAGCCCGCCTCCCGTATCCGGCGGGCTGCCTCCAAGCGCTTGGCGAGGTTTGGGGTCCCCCGTTCGCACTGTCGAATAACAACCGGTGTGTTTACACTGAAGCGGATTTCTGTATGCTGCTTATTGTCGAGGTACAACAGGGGGTCCACCTCGTGGAACTTGGTGACGAAGCGGAAGCGTTTCCCATCCTGGCGGGCAAAAAAGGTAATTGCCTGCTCAAGGGATGATGTCCACTCATTGAACGGAACGGGATCGGAAGTTGCCGATCCCTCAAAGACGGTCGTTTCCTTGGCGTTGTAGTCTCCAGTCCAACTTAGGATCTCCTCCACATTGGCATACACAGTGGTGTAACTCCGCTGTCCGAAACGTGTGTGGAGATAGCAGTATTCGCAAAGGCCCGGACAGCCGCTGACAAGGGGCAGTTGGTAATCCGCGGAGGGCCTGCAGCTTTGAAAAGGCCCCCGCTGTCTGACGGCCACCAGCAAGAACCCTTTCATTTCTTGCCACTTTCGGCTGGGAAAGGGAATAGGCCCCCGCGGGGCAATCTCGGTAACGGGCACCCCGGCTTTGACTAGTCGGTCCCTGATCATCCGGCCTTGGCTGTAATCAAGACTGTTTTTGCGAATGTATGCCGCCTTAGGCTTCACATCCTCACCCAAGACTAATGTTCCCAAAAAGCTTCTGAAGAATGCCGATGGATGGCCAGGATAGTCAGATCATCATCAAGGTTAGAGGAGTGTTCCTTTAGGTGAGCTGCAATCCTGTTGATGGACTCTTGGGGGCCTTCGCTGCTGTTGATAGCTTCGAAGACACCATCAACACCGAAGAGCCTTCCCGAAGGGTCCTGCTGCTCAAATACGCCATCCGTACACAGGACGATAGTCTCCCCCGGGACGATGATTGCTTCCTCTTCTTGCAGGTCCATGGGCTCCCCTAGGCCGCAGATCAAAGAGCCGGGCGAAAGGGGCAGAGCCCCGCGCTGTGATGAAATCGGCGGGTGAATTG
>JAAZLZ010000351.1 GCA_012799075.1 Bacillota bacterium | reverse complement strand
CTTCCTCAAGCACCCGGCCCAACCGCCTGATGCCAGTTTCAATGTCGGCAATAGACGCTTGACTGTACGCTAGCCTTAGAGTATTCTTCCCCGTCCCGTCAACGTGAAACCCTTCGCCCGGCACATAGCCAACGCCGGCGTCAACTGCATGGGGCAACATGGCCTTGGCGTCCATCCCCTCGGGGAGCTTGACCCAGATGAAGAATCCTCCCTGGGGCACAGTGTACTCCACGCCCTTTGGGAAATGCTTTCGGATCGCGGCGAGCATAGCATCCCGCCGGGCTCGGTAAAGACTTCGGAGCTCATCTAGATGCTCTTGGTAGCCTCCCGCCTTGAGCCAGCGATAGACCAGCTTCTGGCCGAAGGAATTCGAGCATAGATCCGCGGATTGCTTGGCAACAGCCAGCTTTCGAACCAAGGCACAATCGGCGGTGATCCAACCCACCCGCATCCCGGGCACAAAGACCTTGGAGAAAGAGCCGAAGTAGATGACGTTTCCCCCTTCATCAAGGCTTCTCATGTGGGGCTGGGGGGATACATCAAATCGGAGCTCTCCGTAAGGGTTATCCTCCAAGATGACAAACCCGTATTCCTTGGCCAGGGAAACCAAGAGCCTGCGCCTCTCCAGGCTGAGGGTCACCCCCGCGGGGTTTTGGAAATTCGGCACAACGTAGATCATCTTAGGATGACGTCCCTGGCGCTGCCACCGGATCAGCCGCTCAGCCAGCACATCCACCCTGAGGCCCTCGTGATCTAAAGGAATGCCCACCTTCTCGCCTTGGTAGTTGTTAATAGCCCCAAGACCGCCGATGTAGCCAGGCTGTTCCACGATGACCAGATCCCCAGGATCGAGGAGGACCCGGCTGACCAGATCTAGACCCTGTTGGGATCCGCTGGTGATTAATATATTATCGGCGGTGGCCTCGATCCCCTGCTCCCTCATCTGCTTGGCGATGAGGGATCTTAGCTCGGTGTACCCCTCGGTGGGTCCGTACTGGAGGGACACATCCCCCTCCTGTTCGATGATATCCTTGCCCAATTGACCCAGTTCCCCCCGGGGAAAGGCCTCTGGACTGGGAAAGCCCCCGGCAAAGGAGATCACATCTTCCTTTTCCGTCAGCTTGAAAGCATCCCGGATATCAGAAGCGACAATTCCCCGCGCCCTTTCCGACCAAAGATTCTCCCAGTTGACTGCCATCTCAATTCCCTCCTAAAAAAACAACCTCCCGCCTCTAAGAAGAGACGGGAGGATATTCCCGCGTTACCACTCTCATTACCGATCTAAACCGGTCACCTCAGCAGCCACCCATGATGGCCTCCGCACATAACGGTGCGGGAACCGTCCCGGTTTTACTTCCACCGGGCAGCTCCAGGGCGGCTATCCATCCGAAGGCTGTAGGACCTTGCACCACTTAAGTCCCTCTCTCCAACAACCCCGCCGGAGGTTCTTCCCCATCATCGCCTTTAGTATATTGCCCATAGTCTACCATAGGAAATAAGCTGTCGTCAAGCATTTTTTGCCGAATCGGAATCTGTGATGTTGTCAGGGCGCAACCAATCTGATACTACCAACCTGCCCAAAAGCTACCTCCATTCCCAGCCAATTGCCATCTAGCCGTTGAGCAGATAGGTTCACAGGCCCCCCACGCTCAAAACCTCGATTTGTACGCTTCTATATTCTTCAACGCTTCTTGGATATCCTTGTGGATTAACGATTGCATACCGCCCTTGTAGAATGTTGGATTCGCTTGGCGCAAAGCATTGCAAATACAGTCTACCAAATCAGGTTTATACTTGGCAATGATGGGCAGCGCTTTCACACACTGCCTTGCTGTAATTGGCTTAG
>JAAZLZ010000350.1 GCA_012799075.1 Bacillota bacterium | reverse complement strand
TTGCCCCTCAAGGGGGGTCAGCTCCACCTGGCCCCAGGCTCCAAGCTCATCGCCTAAAACGATCAATACGCCGATTATACCTTCAATCCGGGAAGCAAACTCAAGGGCCTGGGGAATAAGGTCCTTGCTTTTGACCAGGTTCCCTGCGGCAGTAGCCGCCGCATCGGCCAGGGCCGTATCGGGGGAGAGGACAACGACGGCATCGGCCGTGCCGAAGCTCAGGGAATGGCCCACGGTCCCCGATGAAGTGCAAACTCCCAGGGGGGTGAGGGCAGGATCGATTCTGAGGGCTATCTTGCCCGAAAAAGGCGACTGGCCAGCATAAAGGCCCACGAGACGGGGCCGACTGCTGGCCAGAAAAACATCGCCGCCGTTTTCGATGATCAGTTCCGGAGACAAGGGCAGTACGGCCTTTCCCACAGCTTCGGCAATGGTCCCGGCCACCGCGGCCATGGGACCAACCCCTGCCTTGTCTGCGGCCTGGGCCATCCGGCGGACAAGGAAGGGCGCATCGGCCGCCACTGCCACCGGCTCCAAGCTTCGTTGGAAATCCGGGTGGCCCTTGATGTAGGAGCGGAGGATGCGCCGCTCCCTCAGGGCCGCCGCCTCTACTTCCCGGCGCAGATCCTGCTGGGCGTAAACGAACAGATCCGTTTCCGACAGGGTCACCCGAAAGCCCACCAAGTCCTCAGGATGCATGCGTTTCCGGTAAGTCCGCTCGTACTCCATGGATCTAGAAGCTCGCCTCCAAGATCTGCAAGGGGCAAGCCTGGACGCAAAGCTCACAGACGATGCACTTGTTGGGGTCAAAGTCCAGCTCCCACTCGGGGGGCTCCATATGGAGGGCCTGGGATAGGCAAACCGCGGTGCAAGCCCCGCAGTGGACGCAAAGATCCTGATCCCACTTGATTTCCTTGCTGAGTCGGGTGACCCGGATCCCCTGATCCTCCAGGAACCGCAGCCCCGCCTCCACTTGCTCTGGGGACCCATCTTCAACCTCAAGGACGAGCTTGCCTTCGTCCTTGGGGCTGATGCGGGCCCGCATAATATTGATCTTCAAGTTAAAGTCCTTCACCAGCCGATAGGTGACGGGCAGCTCAATTAGAGCCGGCGGGAAGCTTAGAATAACGCGGCACTTGCTCAACGGACCATCACCCCTCCAGTCCTTATTTCCAAGGGTTTTTGCTTTTGCTCCCGGGGAAGATCGGCAACGGGCTCTTGCAAGAGGAACTCGCCCCTTTGGATCCACTCCTTCAAGAGGGATGCAATCTCCCGGGCCTTTTTTAAACTGGACAAAGGCGCGGTGGGTACTTCCCGCCCATTGATCTGGAGGGAGCCTTTGCGCAGCTCGGCGTAGCTCACCTGCCCATAGGTGGGCTTGGACCGTTTGGGAACGCTGTAGTCGGAAATGGAAGTATAGATGTCTCGATTCCTAACCCCCACGAAGCGGGCCATGTCCGCATCTAAAATGGGAATGGGGATGCCCACCCCGACAAACATCGTCGTTCCGTATTTATAAAACCTTGCGGCCCGGATGAAAGCAGCATCCATGTCCTTCAAATCGCCGATTAAGGCCAGGGTGCCTGCGCCCCCTAGGGGCACGCCGTTTGCGCCCCGGGGCGTTGATGGGTTGTGCTGGGTGCCCTCCCAGGCCACATAGCCCTGTGCGCCCCCCAAAAAGATCCGACTGCCCAGCCCGATGGTGCGGTAATAAGGGTCATTAATGAGGGGGCTTAGCTCCCCGGCGCTCGAGTAGGTGACATTGCCGAAGCGGGGCAGCAAAGTGCCCATAT
>JAAZLZ010000349.1 GCA_012799075.1 Bacillota bacterium | reverse complement strand
GTGGTGAATTGGACCTCCTTGTCTTGAAGCTGGATCAAGCCTGCGGGATTCCAGTATACGGCTGCGCCATCATCGGCCACAGCTACGAAGGCCCCTCCCATGCCCCAGGGGCGGCTGCCCACGCAGGCCCGTGCGGACATGGAAAAGACGAGCACCATCAGGCTTATGCAAACAATTAGTCGTCTCGACAAAGGAAACCCTCCTTTGGTCCCCCTAGAACTTGGTGGTGAAGCCCACCCCCACATTCAGCTCTTTCAGGTCTTTGGCCGCCAGGCTAAGCTCCAGCTCGGGAGTGAATCCCAGCTTGAGGCCCACGTTGGGATGCTCGCCATCGTATTCGGCCAACACCGTTGCCACCGGCAAGGACCAAGAGTTCTTATCGGTGGTGATGCTCACTGGATTGAGAACGACGCTTGCCCCCATGAAAAGCCCGTCGAACCGGCCGGAGCCCAGGCCCACATGGCCCCGCAGGCCGTGGTACAGCTCTTTGCTCGCCGCCACGTAATAGGAGTCTCCCTGAAGGCCAACGGCCAAGGCCGGCATATCCCGGTCTTCGGGAGCCAGTTGGAGCTTGACATGGCCGAGAAGCTCCGTTCCGCCTTCCTGGGGATTGAGGGTGGATGCGCCTACCTCCAAGTTGTCCAAGAAGCCGTAATTAAGGGTGGCCAGGCCGTCTCCTCCCCACTGGCGGTAGCCCAAGGTAAGCCCCCCGGTGCCGACCACGTCGGCCGACGGGATGTTGAAAAGGCCGGTCCCTCCCATGGCCCCTTTGGCCAGGGCAACCCCGCAGACAAAGAGCAGACCGATGGAAACAAACAATGCCACTCGGGACTTTTTCACCCGCATTTGTCATTCCTCCCATGCTTTAGGCAACTATGGAATTCCCCCAGTACATTCTACGGCCTGCGGGTCTTTTCCTTTCCTGAAAGCGTGGGCAACTTTTTCCAGCTAGTTGAGGCGGCGGATGACATCATCGGTGATGTCCAATCCTCCCAGTTTGACCGAATCCCGGTGGACCACCACCTGAATCCGCCGCCGGTGCTTTACTTCGTCGATGGCCCCGTCGATGGCTTGGGCAAGGGCTGCCTCCAAGTCCATCTTCAGCTGCAGATACTCACCGAAGGCTTCCGACTCCCGGGCTGGGCGCTCCTCGTCGGAAAGAAGGGGAAGCTCCCCCTCCAGTTGGAGGGAAAGCTCCTCATACCTGGCCGCAAGCTCCCGGGCCGTTCCCAGAGCCCGGGGGCTTTCCGCCATGATCCGATCCAGGTCCACCACCCCCACTTGGGTGGTTGAACCTTGCCAAAGCCCCAGGAGCACCCCCAAGAGGAACACCCCCGTGATCAGCCAGCTTCCCCGCAAGTTCATGTCAATTCCCCCTCGGACTAAGGCAGTCGCTAGGTATTATGCCCATCTCCGAGGTATTCTTTGATGATCTCATCTTCCAAGCGGGCGAATTCTTCTTCTGCCTGCAAAATCAGGGATTGCCGCAAGTCCTGAAGGCTCTCTTGCCCTTGCTGCTTTAGCGATGCCAGCCTGAGGCGGCCAGCCTCGGCCCGCCGGGCTGCCTCGGCTTGAAATCGGGCCCGGATTTGGGCGGG
>JAAZLZ010000348.1 GCA_012799075.1 Bacillota bacterium | reverse complement strand
GGAGAAAGGATGTCCGGGGTCAAGGGGGAAAGGAGTGTCTCACTCCCCGAGAACGGGAAATAGCCATTCTGATGGCCACGGGGCTGACCAACAAGGAAATTGGAGCGAGGCTGTTCGTCAGTGAGCACACTGTCAAGAATCATGTGAGCAACATTTACCGGAAGCTGGGGATCGATGATCGCACCCAATTGGCCCTGTGGGCCGTTCGCAGCGGTCTAATAGAGCTTGATTAGGCCTCTGAGGAGGAAAGATTCCCCTCCCCGGCGAAGTTTCCTTATAAACCCGGTCCTAACGCCGGGTTAGCTACTGTCTCAAGGAGGATGGCATTGGAAGAATTGGAGGGCCAGGTAGACCGGATAGTCTACCGCAATGAGGAAAACTGTTATACGGTGGCGAGGCTCAAGACGGAAGCGCCGGACCTGGTTACGGTGGTGGGGAACTTTCTTGCCATCAGCGAAGGTGAGACCATCCGAGTGTGGGGCCAGTGGGTCAATCACCCAGAATATGGCCGTCAGCTCAAGATGGAAGAATACCAAACGGTCATTCCGGCCACCCGGGAAGGGATCGAGCGGTTCCTCGCCTCCGGGGCGGTGAAGGGGATTGGACCGGTGATGGCTAAACGGTTGGTGGACAAGTTCGGCTCAGCGACCCTAGACATCATGGAAAAAGCACCCCACCGATTATCAGAGGTGGAAGGGATCGGGCCCATCAGGGCAGAGGCCATCGCCGCGGCCTTCCAGTCCCAGAAGGAAGTCCGGGATGTGATGGTCTTTCTTCAAGGACATGGGGTCAGCCCCGCTTACGCGGCTCGGATCTACCAGGAGTATGGACCCCAGGCCGTGGATGTGGTCAGAACCGATCCTTATCGTCTTGCTATGGATGTATACGGCATAGGCTTCAAAATTGCCGATGGGATTGCCTCCAACCTGGGCATCGCGGCCGACTCCCCGGCGCGGATTAAAGCTGGTTTGATTTATCTTCTGCAATTAGCCGGCGAAGAGGGACACGTCTATCTCCCCCGGGAAGAGCTGACAAGGCGCGGCGCCGAACTTCTGGAAGTAGATGAAGCTAGGGTTGAGGTCGCCCTGGAGGGCCTGGAAGAGGCAGCAATCGTCAATATTGATGGTGAGACTTGCATTTATCCCTGGTATCTATGTGCCGCGGAGCGGGGTGTTGCGGCCAAGCTCCTGGCTTTGCAGGCCAGCTTTCAAGGGGACCAAGAGGATATGGAAGGCCAGCTGAACCTGGCCGAAAGGGATGCAGGATTGACTCTGGCCTCCCAGCAAAGGCTGGCTGTTTTACGGGCCTTGAACCGGGGCGTAATCGTCATTACCGGGGGACCGGGAACGGGCAAGACCACCATCATTCGCTTTATCCACACCCTGCTTAAGAAAAAGGGCCTGCGGGTAGCCCTGGCCTCTCCCACGGGCCGGGCTGCCAGGCGCCTCAAAGAAGCAACAGGGGCCGAAGCCAAGACCATCCACCGTCTCCTTGAGTTTGGCATGGTGGAGGGCAGGCCTTGTTTTCAGCGGGATGAGGACCGTCCCTTATCCCAGGGGGCCGTCATCATCGATGAGGTTTCCATGGTAGATATCTCCCTCATGTATTCCCTGCTGAAGGCCATTGCCCCCGGAACTCGTTTGATACTGGTGGGAGATGTGGACCAGCTTCCGTCCGTTGGGCCGGGGAATGTCCTCCGTGACATAATCAACAGCGGTGTAGTGGAATCCGTTCGCCTGACGGAGATCTTTCGCCAGCGGGGGAAGAGCCTCATCGTCAAAAATGCTCACCGCATCAATCAGGGTATTTTCCCGATCCTAACACCGAGGGACGGGGACTTCTTCTTCATTGAAGAGAAGGAACCCAACGGGATCGTTGAAGTGATCAAGGGCTTAGTGCAAGAGCGGCTTCCCCGCTACTTAAGCTGTGATCCTGTCGATGACATCCAGGTCCTCAGCCCCATGCGCCGCACTACCACCGGTGTGGACAACCTCAACCACGTCCTTCAAGAAACCCTTAATCCTCCCCGCCCCCATAAAGGGGTGGTCCGCTCCGGAACCCATCTGTTCCGGGAGGGTGACAAGGTGATGCAGATCAAGAACAATTACCAGACGATGATCTTCAACGGCGAGATGGGCCGCATCCTCCGGATCGATGCGGAGGAGCGCCAGGTCCTGGTCCAGTTTTCCGATGAGCAAGGGGACAAGGCCGTTTCCTATGGCCCGGAGGATCTGGATGAGTTGGCCTTGGCCTACGCCGTTTCTGTTCATAAGAGTCAGGGCAGTGAGTTTCCGGCGATAGTCCTCCCGGTGACCACCCAGCATTTCATCATGCTGCAGCGAAACCTTTTGTATACTGCCCTCACCCGGGCTAAGCGCCTTGCCGTCTTGGTTGGCACCAAAAAAGCCGTCGCCATCGCGGTGAAAAACAACCGGATCGATGTGCGCTACAGCCTCCTGGATCGGAGGCTCCAGGGCCTAATTGAAGAATGAACCGGTTGTATACGGTCTACGTCCTAGGGGATGGGGACCGGCTCCGAGTTGACTTCTCTCCCTATGCTTCTTTGGACGCCGCCTATCTGGGGGCAGAGGGAGCCGCCTTAAGCAGCCCCCTCCCCGCCCGGGATGCAGCTTCCTTGGTGAAATACCTCCAAGGGGGCTTTTTCGGTGCTCCAAAGAACCCCGAACGTCTCTGGATAAAGGCCAGCCGCTGGCAGCGGAAAAGGGGCTTTAGGCCTCCTGCCGGTCCCCGCAGGCTCAAGCCTGTGCCCACCAGTATTCCCCAATGGCAAGAGAAAATCGAAGAGATCATCGCCGGTCGCCTGCTTTTGCCATCGGAGGCAGCTTGGGCTCTAGGAAGACCCTGCGAAGGGTCCCTTCACCTCCTTTATCTTATGGGCCGCTGCGGCCGCAGGCCCGGGATCGATTCCGCCGGGTGCTCCCGCTGCGGCAGTCAGAACATCCAAAGGGAGTATTGTCCCCTGTGCCGTCGCGAAGACTGTGAGCGCTGCCCGGACTGTTCGGCCATGGGAGACATTCGCGCCTGCCGTCTTCTCTACTTTGCTCCCCTTGATGAAAGGGGAGTGCCCTGCCAAGTACAGCCGATCTTTCCCGGCAAGCTGACCTTAGCCCAGGAAAGGGCTTCCCTCCAGCTTAAGGAGGCCCTGCATTCATCTAGGGAAGTCCTCATCTGGGCCGTGTGCGGTGCGGGCAAAACGGAAGTTGCTTTCCCAGCCATTGCCGACGCCCTTGCCCGGGGTGAGCGGGTCTTATTCACCGTTCCCCGTCGGGAAGTGGTCATTGAACTGGAACCTAGGTTGAAGGCAGCCTTTCCCGGTCTTGCAATCCCTGTCTTTTACGGTGGGCGGGGGGACTGGGGCCCCTTAGGTCCGGTGGTCCTGGCCACAACCCATCAGACCCTCCGTTTCTACCGCGCCTTTGACTTGGCTATCCTCGATGAGTCCGACGCCTATCCCTACCGGGGGAGTCGCCAGCTGCCCCGCGCCTTGAAACGCTCCCTAAAGGAAGACGGTCGATTGGTTCACATGACGGCCACCCCAAGCCCCGTTCTTCATCGCCGGGCCCGCTGGGGCCAAATTCCGCTCATTGCCATCCCCGCCCGCTATCACGGCCATCCTTTGCCCGAGCCTAAGCTCTTTGCCAAACCCATGTCTCAAGCCCCCCTCCGGCTGCCTCCCATCTGTTGGGAAATCATCCATAAGACCCGGCAGCAAGGTCTCCCCTTGTTCATCTTCGTGCCAACGGTAGCCCTGAGTGAAGGGGTGGGGAGGCTCCTTTCCTCGCGACTAGGCTCCGAAGTGGACTACACCCACGCCCGCGACCCTAAACGAAGCGAAAAGCGTGCTGATTTCGCCGACCAGGGAGGCGTCCTGGTGACGACCACCCTCCTTGAGCGGGGGATCACCGTACCCTGTGCCGATGTCCTGGTTCTATTCGCCCATCATCCCGTCTTCGATGCCGGCACCCTCGTCCAAATGGCGGGCCGCAGCGGCCGGAGCATCCAGCGTCCCTGGGGCCGCGTCTACTTCCTTGGCCAGCGGGTAACCTCTGAAATGCGACGGGCGCGGGGAATGATCCGGGAGATGAATCGGCTGGCGAGGGCGGGGGGTTATCTTAGCAAGAAGTAAAACAGAGAATTGGATGCGGAAGGAGGAAAAGGGGTCGGGAACACGGAATACAGAAATAACGATTAAAGTCGGACAATAGTAGAATGGAGTCAATAATGTAACAAAGTTAGGGAGGTGGTGTGGTCCTTTTTGGAATAACAACTTAGGAGGTGCATGAGTTGCGGAAAGGAGCTTGGATCCTAGTTCTTCTGTTCATGGTTCTTCTAGGCTGGGGGGCGGTAAATGCCCAGGAACCAATTTCCATTGCTTTGATTAACTCGGTCACTGGGGAGAAGGCCCTTCCGGGAGTCTACAAGACGTCTGCAATTCAAATGGCCATTGAGGAATGGAATGAGAAGGGTGGAGTATTGGGAAGGCCGGTCCGACTCCACATCGAGGACGACACGGGAACTACTTCGGGGGCCGTCACAGCCTTTAAACGAGTCCTCTCGGAGATCAAGCCCGTGGCCGTTTTTGGTCCTATCTACAGTGTAATGGAGCTGGCAATGGTGCCATGGATGCTCCAGGGTCAAGTGCCTGTGATCGCCGGTGCGACCAATGTCAAGCTGACCCACCAGAATAATCCCTGGTATTTTCGGATCCGGTCCAACGACGGGGTGGATACGAAACTTGCGGCAAAGTTCGCGGTTGTCGAACTTGGTGCCAAGAAGATTGGTCTCTTGCATGATAGCGACGAATTTGGCACCGGGGGCGCTCGAATGGTGGCTGCAGAGATTCCAGCCTTTGGTGGCGAGGTGGTGGCCAGTCATGCCTATCACGGCGGAGACAAAGATTTTTCCTCCCAGTTGTTGGATTTTCAACGAAAGGGCGTTGATGTGATTATCGCCTGGGGGCATCCGGTGGAAGCAGGGCTTGTCTACCGGCAAAAGGCGTCAATGGGGATTGATATCCCAATTGTGGGCTCGCCATCCTGGGGGACGCCGGTGGCCATTGATCTCTCCGAGGGTGGGGCCGACGGCAACTTCACCATAGTCGATTATATTTCCACGGATCCCGATCCGATTGTAAAGGAGTTTGACAAGAAGTTTCGAGAGAAGTTCAACCTGGAGTCAGAGTACTTCGGGGCAAGTTACTACGACGGAGTAAACATTCTGTTTAGTGCCATCGAAAGGGCGGGAAGCCTAGAACCTGAGGCCATACGGGAAGCCCTTCTAACAACACGGGATTTCCGTGGAGTAGTAGGCTGTTACAATT
>JAAZLZ010000347.1 GCA_012799075.1 Bacillota bacterium | reverse complement strand
CTGCCTGCTTCAATCCCCGAATCTGCCCTCTCATCTTCTCCGAAATGGCCAGCCCAGCAGCATCGTCCCCAGCCCGGTTGATCCGCAGACCACTTGAGAGTTTCTCCATTGACTTCGCACTCGATGCCTGATTAGCACCCAACTGACGATGTGCATTCAACGCCATAATGTTGTTCATGATCCTCATTACACAACGCCTCCTTGTGATTTTCACCGCCCCATCCTTGGAACGGCTCACCTAATATATCGTCACGTCCACCCCAGATCTTTAATTACGCACAAGCCTTTAATCCAGATAGTGGATCCGCCCCCTGCACCCACCTTCGCGGGAGTCTATCGTTCGGAAGGAAAAACCTCTCTTCATGGTGCTCCTTAACAAGCGGAAGAAGCTTCGAGATCCGATCCTCCGTAGGCGGGTGACTCGCAAACCAGGTGGACACCAAGTCCCGCTGCCGATCCCCTTGCATCTCCTGCATCTTGGTCAGAAAAGCAATCAACCCTGCAGGATCGTAGTCAGCCGTTGCGGCAAAGCGGGCGCCGCTAGCATCCGCCTCGTATTCCGCCTCCCGGCTCCAACCGCTCTTGAGGAGATTGATGGAAAGGCCAGCTAAAGTCTCCAGCATCTCCTGATTCCCCTCGGTGGAACGAAGGAGCAGCCTGGCCAAGGTGACCAGACCCACCTGGCGAACCAAGGCGTTCATCCCGTGCTTATGGGCTATATGGGCAACCTCATGGCCCAAGACCCCGGCCAGCTCCTCGGGGGTGTCGACCAGTTCAAGCAGGCCCCGGGTGACAAACACAAAGCCGCCGGGCAGGGCAAAAGCATTCACCTCACGGGAATTAAGGGGAGTCAGACTGAACTCGATGTCCCGGCGGGGATTAGCCTCGACTACCCGCGTAAACAGCGTATCTAAGTATGATGCAGCGTCGGGGCGAAGCTCGAGCACACCGCCGTACTCCGCGACCAGGTCATCATAGGCCATCTGGCCGATCATCCGCTCGACATTGGTGCCAAGCATGGAAAACATATTCGCCTGCACCGGCATAGCTATAAGGAGCAAAGCAATCAAGATCGAAAGGCGCCTCAATGTCCATACCCCCCCTACATAAGCAGTCTAGGAGGCTGCTTCCTGCATCAAGAGTTCGCTTACCCCTGGCAAAAACCCTCTGTCCTGGCCCCATTTTCCTGCTAATAGTTCGGGGAGTGGGCAGACTATCGGGAGGGAGGAATAACCTTGAAGCACTTGGCGGCCCTTGGCATCAAATACATCATGACCTTCTTTGTTCTCCTGGCCTTCATGTCCCTGGGAGGATCGGCGCCTTTGGGCACAAGGGCCGGACTTGCCTTGTTCCTTGTGGTGGTGAACTATTTGATCGGGGATTTAATCATCCTCCCGGTCTATGGCAACCGCATCGCGGTTGTCTTAGATGGGGTGCTAAGCGCCATCATGCTGTATGGGCTCCAGTTCATCAGCCGGGCCGTCCTTAGTGTTTCAGGAGCCATTATCATGGGGATTCTCATCGGATTGACCGAACAGTTCTTCCACCGGTTCGTTAAGGAAGCCATACTCTAGTAAACGCCTAGCAGGGTCGACATCAACGGAATCGTAAGCACACAAGCTAACGTAGTGACAATGATCAAGGCGGCAGATAGGTTCTCATCGAGTCCATGCTCGCTGGCGATGGGCAAGGTGCCCATGGCCGCGGGGGTGGCCGCCGCGATGATCCCAACCTTGTAGGTAAGACCCGAAAGGTTAAAGAGCAAGCCTAAGCCCGCGGCGAGGAGGGGGTAAAGGAAAAGCTGCAGGCCGACCATGGTCAAGATGGGGGCTGGGGGTAGCTCCCGGAGGTCAAAATCAAAGGTCACCCCCAGGGAGAAGATAATCAGGGGTATGGAGATGCTCCCGAACCAATCAAGGGCATCGATAAAGACCGCGGGGTAGGGCAGGCCGCGACCTAGGATCCCGAGGACAAGGGCAATCAAGGCTGGAGAAGTAAAGACCTGATGCAGGGCCTTGGTGCTTTCCTGCCTCGTATAACCATCCTCGCCGAAGCGGGCTGCAACCCAAAGGCCCAAGGTGAACATGGTGACGTTTTGACCAACCAGGTCGAAGAGAATGACCCGCACCAGCTCCGGATCGCCGAAGGCCTGATAGATGATGGGAAAACCGATGAAGCCGCTGTTTAGAAACATCCCGGCATTGATAAAGCTGCCCATCGATTGGGGCCTTAGGCCAAGGAGCCGTGCGCAGAGGAAGCTTACAAGACCCATGATAAACACCATTGCGAAGGCCAAGGGGATGAGCTTGGCAAATTCCCAGTCAAGCTCCGTTTCGATGAGGGAGGTGAAGATCAGGGCCGGCAGACTGAGCTTCATCACTACGGTGTTTAGAAGATTTGCTTCCCTTTTCCCTAAGATTCCTCTTCTTCGAGCGACAAATCCGATTAATACGATGATTGTGATGGATAGGAGTTCATTTAACAACTGCGTCTCTCCTTCATGCAAAGTCCTCTGTCTGATTCGTTTCCCTGACCCTTTCCTCCTTCCCCCAGGAGTGGAGAAAGTTTTCAGTAATGGGGAGACGGCCTTGGGCCATCCTACAGATGGACATACCAATGAACGCAAAGGAGGTTCCCAAGTGAGCAGGTTTGCCAGCCGTGAGCTACTCTACCTGGTGGATCAGGCCAAGGCCAGTCAGCTAATGTCCAAGTGCCTGAGCCAAACGGCAACCCAGTGTCAAGACAGCGAACTCCAGTCCATCTGCAAGCAAATGGCCAAGGACCACGAAGACATCTACATGCGCCTAAACAGCTTCATCAACCAAGCCTAAGGGGGGAAGATGCATGCCAACTACTGTCACGGGCGTCGCCCAGACCACCTTGACGGATCAGGACCTGGCGGGAAAAGTGCTGAGTGAACACAAGTGCGCCGCGGGCTCCATCACCCAGGCCATCCTGGAAACGGCCGATGATAGCTTGCGCCGGGAGTACATGGGGATCCTGGAAAAGACCCTGAACCATCAGAAGATGATCTTCGACTACATGTACAAGAAAGGCTGGTATAAACTCACGCCAGCCAGCCCCGAAGAAATCAGCTACGCCAAGGGCCAAGGAAAATAGCAAGGGGAAGCGCACCCTAGGGTGCGCTTCTTATATACTGCCTCCAAGGCTAGTTGTCACTCCATTTTGACTTCTCTGGTAGGGCTGTGTACAATAAGCATGGAAAGTTTTGCCGCTATGCGGCTTTGGAGGCAATACCTTGGCTATCTACCTGAACCAAGCAGGCACTTCCCATCCCAAACCGAAGGCGGTCCAAGAAGCCGTTGCCCATGCCCTCCAAGCTCCAGACAATGCTGAAGAAATACTAGCCCGAGTTAAAGGGGCCTTAAGAAAGCTCTTTAACGTGCCGGGGGGGACTTTTTACCTTGCTCCCAGCGGAACCGCAGCTGTTTTTTTAGCCTTGGAACGATTGCTCCACCCGGGGGATCATGTCCTGGTGGATCCCTTGGTCAGCGGCTCCATCGCCCGTCTGTTGGAGGACCTAGGCAAGCGATGGGGGATCGATGTCACCTGGCTTAAGTCTTCCGAGCCCCGGGAGGTTATCTGCTCCCTGCGGCCCGCAACCCGCCTCTTGATCACAGCCCATGCCTGCAGCATCTCCGGCCGGATGCTCCCCGTCCGAGAGTTGACAAGGCTCGCTAGGAACTTTAACCGGCCGGTGCTAGTCGATGCGAGCCAAAGCGCAGGGCTCGCACCTTTGGATTTGGGGGAGCTGGATCTGGTGGCATTTTCCGGCCACCGGGGGCTTTTGGGGCCCCGGGGGACCGGGGGGCTTTACGTCTCCAAGGAGCTTTTACAAGAAGGCCCGTGGCCAAGGGAGGACTTCTTCGGCACCCCCAACATCCCAGGGCTCGCGGGATTGGCCGCAGGGATCGAATACCTCCTCGCGAAGGGAAGTGGGGTTAGGGAGCAATGGGAGAGCCTGTTCAAGGATGTTCCCGCATCGCTGGCCCAATGCCCCGGCGTACAGGTTTATAACGGGGGTGAAGGCCAGCTGCCCATCGTCGCCTTCAACCTTTGGGACTACCCCCCGAAAGAGGTGGGTTTGATCCTTTATCAAGTCTACGACATCAAGGTCGATGCCGGCGGCCTTGGGGCTCCCAGGGCCCTTCGG
>JAAZLZ010000032.1 GCA_012799075.1 Bacillota bacterium | reverse complement strand
CTGCTTCCCCGGCTGACAACCATCGCGGGTTTTGAACTGGGCTCAGGTTATTACATCAACCCCACGGCCCCGGAAGTCGCTGCCGGCTCCTTGCGGGAGGCTGCATTGGGGATGGCTTCCATGGGGGCCAACCATCGGAAGGGGGATTAGGATCGTGGAAAGAGAGTTAGAGGAAAGGTATAAGGTGCTCATGGTCTCGCCGGAGGTGGCTCCCTTTGCCAAAGTGGGGGGTCTGGCCGATGTGTGTGGTTCCTTGCCCAAGGCCCTAACAATGCTGGGCAACGATGTGCGAGTGGTTATGCCCCGCTACCGTGGGATTGAAGAAGTGCGTACGATAACGGATTTTCCCGTGGACATCGGCGGACGGCGGGAAACAGCCATCCTCCGGGAGGGGGTCATACGGGCCCAGCTCCATGGCCAGGAGCGCTTCGTGCCCGTTTACTTCCTCGACAATTACCACTACTTCGACCGGGAAGGGATCTACGGCTTTTGGGATGAGGCGGAGCGCTACGCCTTTTTCTGCCGGGCTGTGTTGGAAATGTTTCCCAAGCTCAATTGGTGGCCCGATATCATCCACTGCAATGACTGGGCCACAGGTCCCATACCTCTTCTCTTGAAGGAACAGTACGGCCACCGGGCCCTCTACAGCCGGATGGCCACCGTCTTCACCATCCATAACCTTCAGTATCAGGGGAATTTTCCCCGGGAGGTTCTGGGCCTGTTGCATTTGGGGGATGGGTACTACCACCCCGACGGGCTAGAGTTTTACGGTCAAGTCAGCTACATGAAGGCGGGCCTTCTCTATGCCGACATGATCAGCACCGTCAGCCGCACCTATGCCAATGAGATTCAACAGGCCTCCCAGGGCCACGGGATGGATGGAGTGCTGAGGATGCGGGCTGTAGATCTGATGGGGATCGTTAATGGGCTGAACTACCATGAATTCAATCCCCAAACGGACCCCCGCCTTGTCCGCAATTATGGGCCTGGGGATCTAGCTGGCAAACGAGAGAACAAGTACGCCCTCCAGAAGGAATTGAATCTGCCTTCGTCCGATGCGCCCTTGCTTGGGATGGTGGCCCGGCTGGTTGACCAAAAGGGCTTGGACCTGGTGGCAGACAGCATGGATGAGCTCTTGAGCCAGGATGTCCAGTTTGTCCTCTTGGGCAGTGGGGACAGACACTACGAGGATCTTTTTCGGGAAATCCAAAGGGCCCATCCCCACCAGGCGGCAGTGGTGATTGGCTTTAACATCGGCCTTGCCCAGCGGATCTATGCGGCTTCCGATCTGTTTCTCATGCCCTCTCGGTTCGAACCTTGTGGGTTGGGACAGCTAATCAGCCTTCGCTATGGAACCATCCCCGTCGTCAGGGCTACCGGGGGACTGGCTGATACCATCAGCGACTATGATAGCAAGCGGGGCTCGGGGAACGGCTTTTCCTTCACGGACTACTCACCGAAGGCTTTGCAGGAGGCCGTCGGCAGGGCGCTAGACCTTTACCGCGACGTGGAGCAGTGGCGAAGACTAGTGGAGAATGCCATGGCGGAGGACCACTCCTGGAACAGGTCCGGAGCTGAATACATGGGTCTTTATCAAATGGCCATCAACAAGAAAAGACAGGTCCTCATTAGCGCTTAGGGATTGGAAAAGCAAGGCAGGGAAGAAAGGATTTCCCCGCGATAGTGCCGAACTCCTTACCACGAGTCAGGATATTGCCACTATTTCGAGGAGGTGTTTCCATGAAGCGGCACTACGGGGACTTGAAGCCGGGCACCAGGGTGCTGTTGGGACCGGGACCCAGTGATGCGGATCCCCGGGTTTTACGGGCGATGGTCACTCCTGTGGTGGGGCACTTGGACCCGGACTTCCTGGTCACCATGGACGAAGTTCAGGAGCTGCTCCGATACGTCTTCCAAACGGAAAACGAGCTGACCTTCACCGTCCCTGGAACGGGGATGGCAGGAATGGAGACATGTTTGGCCAATCTGATAGAACCGGGCGATCGGGTCGTAGTCTGCATCAACGGCGCCTTTGGCCTGCGAATGGCAGAGATTGCCGGTCGATATGGAGCAGAAGTTGTACGGGTCGAGGGCACTTGGGGTCAGATTATGGACCCGGCCAAGATCAAAGAGGCCCTTGCCCAGGGTCAAACAAAGCTGGTCGCCATCGTTCACGTGGAGACCTCAACGGGTATTCGCCAGCCCATCAAGGAAATTGCCGATTTGGCCCATGAGCATGGCGCCCTTCTCTTGGCCGATACGGTAACTTCCCTAGGGGGAACGGAGGTGGCCATTGACCGCTGGGGGATCGATGCCAGCTACAGCGGCTCCCAGAAGTGTCTCGGATGCCCGCCCGGGCTTTCTCCGATTACCTTTGGGCCCCGGGCAGTTGCCGCCCTTGAAAAGCGGAAAACCCCCGTCACCAGCTGGTATTTTGATTTGAGCCTGCTCCGCAGATACTGGAGCTCGGAGCGCTTCTATCATCATACCGCGCCTATCTCCCTGGTTTACGCAATGCGGGAGGCCCTCCGCCTGGTGTATGAGGAGGGGCTGGAAGAGCGCTTCCGCCGCCATCAAGAAGTGGGTGAGGCCCTCCAATCCGGTCTTGAGGAAATGGGACTTAAGCTGTTTGCCCAGGAGGGTTACCGGGCGCCCATGCTGACCACCGTGCTTATACCGGAAGGGATCGACGATTTGAAAGTCCGGCGGCGCTTGCTGGATGAGTATAGTCTGGAAATCGGCGGTGGTTTGGGCGAGATGAAGGGACGCCTGTGGCGCATCGGGTTGATGGGGCATTCCTGTCAACAGCGGAATGTGGCCTTGTTCCTAGCGGCCCTGCAAAGGATCCTCCGGGATGAAGGTTTTCGGTGATAGCAAATAGAATTGCCATACCCGGTGGCGGTTGCCACCGGGTTCTCTAATATTTAGGCAAGGGTGAAGGGATTGGCGACGATTCAAGATTTACAGAAATTAGATGTCCGGGTGGGCCAGGTGCTGAAAGTTGAAGATTTTCCCGCAGCCCGAAAGCCCGCCTACAAGCTGTACATCGATTTTGGCTCCCTCGGGGTGAAAAAGTCGAGCGCCCAAATCACCGATCTATACGCCAAGGAAGACCTTGTCGGTCGACAGGTGGTGGCCGTGGTCAATTTTCCGCCCCTGCAGGTGGCTGATTTCCTCTCGGAAGTATTGGTCCTAGGGGCGGTGGCCGAGGGCGGGGTCGTTCTCCTAAAGCCCGACCGAACAGTCCCGCCGGGCACCCCCATTGCATAGGGAGAAAAAAAGGGAGGTTGCTTCATGATTAAGCAGGTGGCAGTCATTGGTACGGGCATGATGGGCCCCGGCATCGCCATGCTGGCTGCTCGGGCCGGGTACCCCACTTGCCTCATCGGCAGGACCGAAGCAAGCGTCAATCGCGGTTTAGCTGCGGCCGACGGGGCTGTTAGGGAAATGTGCGCCCACGGCATTCTTAGTTCTGAGGATGTGGAGTGCATCAAGGAACACCTAACCGGCAAGACCGATCTTGCCGAAGGAGTGGGAGATGCCGACTTTGTCATCGAATCTATCGTGGAGGATTTGGCCATCAAACAGGAGCTGTTTGCCAAGCTGGACCGGCTCTGCCCGCCGGAGGCTATTTTGGCCACAAACACCTCGGGTTTGAGCCCGACAAGAATCGGGAGCGCAACCAGGCGGCCGGACCGGGTGGTAGCCACCCACTTCTGGAATCCGCCCCACTTGGTGCCCTTGGTGGAAGTGGGCCGGGGGGAGGAGACCAGCCAAGAAACGGTGGAGGCCGCCTGCCGTCTTATGGAGCGGATGCAGAAGAAACCCGTCGTGGTGCAAAAGGACATCCTTGGCTTCATCGGCAATCGGCTCCAACACGCCCTTTTCCGGGAAGCCATCAGCCTGGTTGCCCAAGGGGCGGCCGCCCCGGAGGACATCGACCAAGTGGTTTTAAATTCCTTCGGCCCCCGTTATGCCATGATCGGCATCATGGAGTACATGGATATGTGTGGGCTGGACCTTATTCAGGCGGTGCACAGCTACCTGCTCCAGGACCTTGACGTCTCCGATGCTCCCTCGCCCTTAAT
>JAAZLZ010000346.1 GCA_012799075.1 Bacillota bacterium | reverse complement strand
CTGGACCATCAGCTCCCCGTCCTGCCGGGCAACCCGGGCCAATTCCTCCGGACCTTGGCACCCATAGGAGAAGCCGCAGTGGCTCATGAGACCTATTATATGCAAAGGTTCCAGTTGTCTTAGCTCCCGGGCAAGCTTGACCGCCCCTTCGGGTGATGTGCCTGTTCGGCCAAGGCCCGTGTCGATCTTGATGTAAACATCCAAGGTCATATCCCGGTCTAGGCAGGCCGCCGCCAAGGGTCTTGCCGCTTCCATGCTGTCCACCACCACGGTGAGGTGAACCCAGGCGGCCAAGTCCAACAGCCGCTCGAGCTTCAAGCTCCCCACCGGGGGATAAGCAAGGAGAATGTCCCGGATGCCCCCTTGGGCCATCAATTCACCCTCCGCCAGGGTGGCCACAGTTACCCCCCGGGCCCCCTGAAGCAGTTGGCGGTGGGCAATGGGCAGGGACTTATGGGTCTTGATATGGGGCCTAAGGCCCACCCCGCCTTGACGAGCCAAATCAGCCATACGGCTTATGTTTCCTTCCATCACATCTAAGTCCAGTAAAAGGGCAGGGGTTTCCACTGGTCTGCCAGGGATCACGACATCTCCTCCCGACGCGTTAAGGCACCCTGGAAGCCAGGGCACCATGAAAAGAAAGGTCCTTTTACTTTACAAAGCCTTCAGCGTACTTCTGGATGGCCAGTCGCAAATTTTCCGCCCATCGTTCGGCCAGCGCCATGGGAGATGTGCCGTTGTAGACGGCATGGTCCTCATCGACGGTGAAGAAGAGCCGCTCCCCGATATAGATGGCCGGCGAATTAGAAACGATCTGAATGTTCACCAGCTCTGGGCCCGAGTCTCGACCGTAGTAGCCCAAGGCATCGATTAGACGCTCATAGACAATCATCATGCGCTCCTGGGCATCATAACCCGATGCCGGAAAACGCACCCGCAAAATGGTAACCCCGGCCAGGTCCACAGGGTATCCCTGTGCGTGGGCAAAGGCGGTCAATACTAGAGCCAACACCATGCTTAAAAGAACCAATTGGAGAACCTTATGCTTTCTCAAGCCCCATCCCTCCATTTCTATTTCCGGAGTGCAATTGCTCAATACTTATAGTTCTCGTCCCCCCTGGGAAATCCTTCTCGCAAATTGACCTATATTTTTTGATAAGGTGCCTTTTTCCCGCCCAACAGGGAATCCCTCCAGGGGTGTGGAATGATCCTTTGACAACTTAGCACAAGGATGGGATTGATTACATGTTCCAGCACCGCACGAGACAATGTTTCTTCGCCTTAGGTCTTGTTTTCTTGCTTATGGGCTGCGCTCTGGCCCAACCCATCTATGAAGATATCCAGCAGGAATGGCTGGCCCCAGGGCTGACCCTAGAGACCATCCAACGTTATCTGCCCGATGGCTGGCAGGAGATCTACGTCCTTTCCGCCCGGTTGGACTTGCCCTGGATCCGGGTGGACGCGCTCCTTGGGGACGATGTTCTGACTTCCCCCCGATCATTAGTGGACATGGCCCAGGAAGCAAAGGCCGCAGCCGCGATCAACGGGGACTTCTTTTACATCCAAGGCACCAAGGCCCCTGTGGGACTGACCATCGCCAATGGGGAGCTGATTAAAGGGCCATCGCCCCGCTATCCCCGGCCGAGCATCACCTTTCAAGGGGATGGGGCCAGAATCGACCTTTGGTCCGGCCGGGGGCAAATCACCAGCCAAGGCCGCTCCTATCCCCTTTATGGTTATAACGAGAGCATCCTTCCCGATGATGCCATCGTCCTGTACGATCACCGGTGGGGATCGGCCAGCCCCGGGGCAAAGGGGAATGACCTGGTGGAGGTGGTGGTCGCCGAAGATAAGGTCAGGGAGGTTCGCCTTGATCGACCACCCGCGTCCCTCCTTCCTGGAAGCTTCGTCCTCGCAGGCAGAAAAGCCGGCGGACGCTTCCTGGCAGGGCTAAGGCCCGGCGATAGGATCGAGCTGTCCTGGGAGTTTAAGCCCCCGCTAACTGGCATCCAGGCAGGAATCACAGGCTATCCCCTCTTGATCGAGGCCGGTCAGCCAACCGGGGAAGAGCCGGCTTTCTTGAAAGGCCGTCACCCCCGGACCGCGGTGGGACTAGATAAAGGCGAACGGGTCCTGACCATGGTGGTCGTCGATGGCCGCTCCCCCTTTAGCCGAGGCATGACCCTGGAAGAACTGACGGATTTCTTGCTGGAACGGGACGTTTGGACGGCCCTGAATCTAGATGGCGGGGGATCATCCACCCTGGTGGCCCGCAGGCCCGGCGAGGCAGAGGCCAGCCTCATCAACCGGCCCCCGGGGGGGGTGCGGCCCGTGCCCAACAGCTTAGCTGTTTTCCTGCCCGAGCCCCGGGACGAGATTGCCAAGCTGCACTTGACAACTTGCCATCCCCGGGAGGAATTGGGGGACCCCCATCGTCTTCGGGAAGAGGGGGTTCCCGTGGCCCTAGGGGGCATGCGATCCTTTCAGGCCGCCGGTCTCGATCCCTTTGGACACCCTGTTCCCTTGAACTCCGAAGATCTCACCTGGTCAGTGATGCCGACCGACGCCGGTTATTTCCCCGAGCCGGGGGTCTTTGTGGGCCAAAGGCCGGGACCGGCCCTTATTCAGGCTGCCTGCCAAACGGGAAGAGGAAGGGTGAGTACTTTCCTCCCCGTTTCCATTCGGGGACCGGCAGTCCGTTTGACCGTCCAGCCCCAGGGGATCAGCCTCATACCAGGGGGCAAAGCCTCCGTCCAGGTCGTGGCCTGGGACGATGAGGGCTATCCGGCCCTTCTTGAGGAGGGAGACTACCAGTGGGACTCGGATGTGGGCCGCATTGAAAAAGGGATCTTTATTGCCAATGGACAGATCGCAGGCGGCACCCTTCGGATGACTTTTGCCGACTTGACCTTGGAGGTTCCGGTAAGTATCGGGCAGCATCATGTTTCTCTGGCTTCCTTTGAGCCCGCCGAGGGATGGGCGGCCCAAGCCCACCCCTACGGGATGGAAGCTGCTGTTTCTTATGAGCTGCCAGCGGAGCCCTGCCCCATCGAAGGAAGCGGGGTGGCCTTGGCATACGCTTTTACCGACCCCCATCCTACTAGGGCGGCTTACCTGCTTCCGGCCCAGCCCATCACCCTTCCCCCGCACACCTTGGAACTTGGGCTCTGGGTCTGGGGAGATGGCAGCGGCAACTGGCTGCGAGGACAGATCCGGGATGGCACCGGCGTTGCCCGTCCCGTGGATTTTGCCCCCCGGGTGAACTGGGTTGGGTGGCGGTGGCTAACGGCCGCCATACCCCAGGACCTAAAGCCTCCTATTTCCCTGGAACGGATCTATCTGGTGACCATCAGGCCGGAGGAGAAGACGGCCGGTACGTTGTATCTAGCCGGTCTTTTTGCCGCCCACGGCACGCCTCCCCCCTCTCAACCGAAGGGTGAAGAGCCGCCCCTTGGTGATGCCCAAGAATTCCAAGGAGGCTTTCGCTTCCTAATCTTCGGCGACAGCAAGCTGGAGGTCGGTATAGAATCCAGCAACCGGAGGATCTTCCGTCACCTCATATCCCAAGCCCGTAAGGAGAAGGCGGATTTTGCCCTGATCACGGGGGATGTGGTGGCCTTCGATGAAGACCGTCACTTCACTTCGGCTAAGCGGGAGCTGTCGGTTCTGCGCATGGACTACTACGTAGCCCCGGGGAACCATGACATCGGCCTTAGGGGAGAGGACATCTTCCAACGCCACTTTGGCCCATTGTACCAGTCCTTTGCTTATCAAGACAGTCTGTTCATCCTGCTCAACACCGCCCGAGGCGGGATTACCCCTTCCGACCCGGCCCAATGGACATGGCTCAAAGAGCAGCTGACTGCCAGTCAAGCCCAAAACATTTTCATCGTCATGCATCGCCCCCCCTTCGACCCGCGGCCCGGGGAAAAGCAAGGGTTCCTTGACGTTCGGGAGGCAGCCTTGTTCAATGAGCTGCTCATCCGGCATCGGGAAGAGACAGGGCAGCAGATTTGGGTCATCGGCGGACACATCCATACCTTCTGGACCCAGATGCAATCGGGGATCCGCCACTTGATCAGCGCGGGCGGAGGAGCGGCCCTCCATGTGCCGGAAGATGCGGGGGGCTTCCATCATTATGTGGTGGTGGATGTCCACCCGGATGGAGTCAACTATCAAGTCAAGGAGGTTCTGCCTTAAGAAGGAAGAAATGGCTCTTGTGTCTAAAGACACATAGTGTAGATCAGTTTAGTAAAAAAGGAGAAAGGGTGTGTTGGCATGGAGGTTGGGTCAGGGGATTTCCGCTACGAATCCGTTAGCGATTGGGCACAGCTGCCGGAGGGCTGGGATTTTGTCGAGGTAAGCGGTGTAGGAGTCGATGATGCCAAAGATCGGGTCTACGTGTTCAACCGGGGAGAAGAGCCCATCATTATCTTCAACCGGGAAGGCCGGTTTATCGACACCTGGGAAAAGGACATGTTTAAAAGGCCCCACGGCATTTGCTTCGGACCCGATGACACCGCCTATTGTGTCGATGATATGGGACATGCGCTGCATAAACGAACAACGGACGGCAAACTACTGATGCTCATCGAAACCGCGGACAATCCCGCCGACACCGGCTATGTTCCCGGCAATTTCGCCTCTGTGCGCCGGGCCGGCCCTCCTTTCCACCAGCCGACTAACGTGGCCTTGTCGCCGGAAGGGAACATCTACGTGAGCGACGGCTACGGAAACGCCCGCATTCATAAGTTTAATCCCAAAGGCGAGCTGATTCTTTCCTGGGGTGAGCCCGGCGGCGGGCCAGGGCAATTCTTCCTGCCCCACGGCGTCTACGTGGATAAGGAGGGTCTAGTCTACGTTTCTGACCGGGAAAACAAGCGGGTGCAGATCTTTGAGCCCGATGGCACCTTCGTTACCCAATGGTCCGATGTGCGCAGGCCCAATCAGCTCTGCCAGGATAAGGACGGCTATTTCTATGTGGCCGAACTAGGTTTTCTGTTCCAGCAGGGAGGTCCCAACCCCGGATTCCATCGGCCCTTGTCTAGAATCACGGTGCGGGACAAGCTCGGCCGGATCCTGGCCGAAATCGTGGAGGAAGATCCCTACTGGGCTCCCCACGGACTTGCCATCGACGCGGATGGCAATTTGTATGCCGGTTCGGTCTCCGTCTCCTTCACCAAGGGCACAGCGCCAAAGGGTACGGTCGTCATGCGGAAATACGTTCGGAAGTAAATTAATGGGAGGGTCCTTTGGGACCCTCCTTTCCTTAGACCTGCAAAGCCGCATCAAACATGGCACAGATGTTTTCCGGCGGTACATCCGGCTGGATATTGTGGACGGAATTCAAGATGTACCCTCCCCCTTCAGAAAGGAGCCGGATGGTCTTTTTTGTCTCGGCGGCCACTTCTTCCGGGGTGGCCCTGTTCAGAAGGCGCTGTGTGTCGATTCCTCCCCAAAAGGTGATCCTGTCCCCAAACCTATCCTTTAATAGTCTCAAGTCCATCCCCACCGCGCTTGTCTGGACTGGATTGAGGGCATCGACACCAATTTCAATCAAGTCCTCGATAAGGGGAGCAACAGCCCCACAGGTGTGATACAAAATCTTTTTGCCCCCGGAGATATCCTTTAGGTGCCGGATGAACCTTGCTTGCCG
>JAAZLZ010000345.1 GCA_012799075.1 Bacillota bacterium | reverse complement strand
GATGCCTTGGAGTTCATCCTGGCGGGGGCAGGGGCCATCGCGGTGGGCAGCGCCAATTTCACCGACCCTGGGGTTTGCCTGACGATTATCCGAGAACTCGAGGAATACGTCGAATCACAAGGATTGGGGGAACTGTCTTCCTTGGTTGGAGCGGCCCATCCATAAAGAAAGGTGATGACTATGAATCCACTCACTCCCCAGGAGGTCCTGGACATTTTCTCGGAAGCGGGTGGCCTTCTTAAGGGACATTTTCTTCTCACCTCCGGTCTGCACAGCAACACATACTTGGAGAAGTTCCAGGTCCTCCAGCATCCAAAGTACACTGAGCGTCTTTGCGCCGAGCTCGCCCGTCGTTTTGCGGGAGAGGGTGTGGAAGTGGTGGTCGGTCCAGTGACCGGCGGCATCATTCTGGCTTATGAAGTGGCTCGTCAACTGGGGGCTAGGGCCATCTTTACCGAGAGGGAAGGCGGGGTAATGTGCCTGCGGCGAGGATTTGCCGTTAACCCGGGAGAGAAGGTCTTGGTGGTTGAAGATATTGTCACGACAGGCGGCTCGGTCCAGGAAGTCCTTTCCGTTCTGCAAAGGACCCCGGGTCAGATCGTCGGAGTCGGTCTCCTCATCGACCGCAGCGGCGGCAAAGTTGATTTCGGGGTGCCGACGGAAGCGCTTCTGAAGCTGGACATCGATGCTTGGGAGCCGTCCGACTGCCCCTTGTGCCGAGAGAATATGCCCATCACCAAACGGGGCAGTCGGCAAATAGTGGCTAATGAGGGAGTTTAGTTGAAAGGAAGACTGGCGTGGATTGGAGAGTATTCGGCCTGACGTTTGGCATGCTATTCCTTGCGGAAATGGGGGATAAGACCCAGCTGGCTGTTTTTACCCTGGCGGCTCGGACCCAAGCTCCTTGGTCTGTTTTCCTTGGAGGCTCCGCAGCTTTGGTCCTGGTAACACTGCTAGGATCTTTCCTAGGGGGGATAATCACCAAGTATGTACCTGTCAAGTACATCAACATCGCGGCTGGTCTGTTGTTTCTAGGCTTTGGCATCGTGATCTTGTATCAAACTCTTGTGGGCTGAAATAGACCAGCTATACTGAAAGGGAGTCTGGATTGGACTGGAAAGTGTTGACCTTGACCTTTGGAATGCTCTTCCTTGCCGAACTGGGGGACAAGACGCAGCTGGCCGTCTTCACCATGGCCGCCAGGACAAAAGCTCCCTGGCCAGTTTTCCTGGGTGGATCGGCAGCTATGGTTTTGGTTACTTTGCTAGGGTCTTTTGTAGGTGGCTACATTACGAATTACGTTCCGGTCAAGTACATTAGCATTGCCGCCGGAATACTTTTTTTGGGCTTTGGCGTGATGATTCTCTATCAAAGCCTAAGCAGCACTGATTAAGGGAGGTGTAGACCTTGTTTCTCCAGTTATTGTATTTGTTCCTGATTATCTCGGCTTTTCTGCCGATGATCAGGCAGCGGCAGCTGTCCTTCGCCCGGTTGCGTTTGATCCGCAAGATCGAAAATCGACGGAAGTCCCGCTTGATTACCCTTATCCATCGCCAAGAGTCCTTCAGTTTCCTCGGGATGCCATTCCGACAGTACATAGATATCGAAGACTCGGAGCTTATCCTGAGGGCCATTCGACGAACACCCGATGACATGCCCATCGACATCCTCCTCCACAAGCCCGGAGGACTTGTCCTGGCGGCTGAACAAATCGCCCATGCTATTCGCCGCCACCCTGCGCCGGTCACCGTCCTGATCCCCCACTATGCGATGTCGGGAGGCACCTTGCTGGCCCTGGCCGCAGATGAGATCATCATGGACGAAAACGCAGTCTTGGGTCCCGTGGACCCCCAGCTCGGCTCATGGCCGGCGGCTTCAGTTCTCAAGGTAATCGAGCAAAAAGACCGTAATCGAATAGATGATGAGACTCTAATCTTGGCTGACATGGCATCGAAGGCCATTGCCCAGGTGCGCGAGCTGGTCTATGGACTACTTTTGGATCGGATGGGTGAAGAAAGATCCCGGGTGATCGCCGAGGCTTTGACAGAGGGGCGATGGACCCATGATTATCCCATCACTTGTTCTAAGCTAGGCATGCTGGGCCTGACGGTAAAATGCGGGCTGCCCCGGGAAGTCTATGAGTTGATGGATTTGTATCCCCAGCCCGGCCGACGTCGACCGTCAGTCCAGTACATCCCCCGGCCCGGGGAAGGCTATGGTGATGACGAACCATCATGAGAGGTGAACGACACGTGGACATTGAGCCGTTAGTTGGAGTGGTCATGGGGAGTGATTCGGATCTTCCCGTAGTCAAAGACTGTCTGCTCATCCTGGAGGAATTAGGGATTGCTGCCGAGGCGCGGATCATGTCCGCTCACCGGACCCCGATCCCGGTGATGGAGTATGCAACCCAGGCCGAGAAGCGGGGCCTCAAAGTCCTGATTGCAGCAGCCGGTGGGGCTGCCCATCTAGGTGGAGTGCTGGCAGCCCATACTTTGCTGCCGGTAATCGGGCTTCCCATCCTCGGTCACTCCCTGGCAGGAATGGATGCCTTGTTTTCCATGGTCCAAATGCCCCCGGGAATCCCCGTGGCCACTGTGGGAGTC
>JAAZLZ010000344.1 GCA_012799075.1 Bacillota bacterium | reverse complement strand
GGCCTGCTGCTCGCTGGCCAATCGGCGCCTTTGCAAAACGGCGCTCCCCGGATGCATGATCTGACCTGCCGCTGCAAAAAGCATATCGGCAAGGGCCCGGACCTTTCTCCCTGGAATCACACTTATTTCCTCCAGGGCTTTGGCCACCTCTTCGGGATCTAGATCTAGGTCCTTAACCTGTTCGAGGATCTCTTGGGTGGCCTGTTCATCTAAAGGCCACATGGATACCTGTCCGGTGATGACCGTTCCTACTTGACCCGTCTCCTCGGTCACGATTGGCGCCGCCCATTCCACCAGCCCCGCGTGACATGAGTAGATATAAGATTCTCCCAGGCTGTATGAGTAGCGGCCGGCCCGTTCGAAGGCCTGGCGGCACCGCCGCATGCCCTCAGGGGTAGACTGGATCAAGCGACATAGGCAAGGCAGCTCGCCGGTCTCCGAGGACATTAGACTATTACCCTTAAGATCGACAAACAATGCACAAAGGTCCGTTGCTTCAGCAAAAGAAGTCAAGATCCGATTAACTAGAGTCTCATCCATAGTAGCTGTCTTAGTCAAAGGCATCACCGTTCCTCTGCTGGTTTATTCGTATACAGGGCCACTTTTCCCTGCAGTTTGCGCTCATGGAGTTGGAATACTTTCTGACAATCCAGGCAAGATTACCCGAAGAAAGGGAGATAGGGGGGTGAAGGGGTAAAAGAGGGGGTTGCCCCCCTCGATTCAGTCTTCTTTCTCACCTATCAAGATCACATCAATGTCATTGACGTTTGTATGGCTGGTGAACTCCAGGGAGTCCCCCAGGGCGTCGAAGAAGGCTTCAGCCTCGTGCTTGTCAAGATGCCAGCGGGCATCGAGATCTGTCCGGTGAACTGTGCGGCAATCGGCGATGGCGCCTGACTTGCCCTGGCCGTCCTCGCCATCGGTATCAGCACCGGCAACCACAATGTTTTGCCGGTTGGCAATCTCGATGGCCGAGCTTAAGACGAATTCCCGGTTGGGGCCGAATCCATCCCGTTCCTCCCATTTAAAGGTAACGATCATCTCACCGCCCAGGATTAAGGCTGCCGGCGGCTTGATGGGATTGCCCGAGTCCTGGACTTCCTTGGCGATGCCCATGATGGACTTGGCTACTTCCTTGGCTTCACCAAGGTTTTGACTGGTTAGGATCATAGTATTAAAGCCTTCCCGCCGGGCAATTGCCTCGGCAGCCCGCAAAGCGGTCATGTTGTTGCCGATCAAGAAGTTGTGGGTGTTCGGCGGTACAGTTCGGGGGGGCTCCATGTCGGGGTTTTCCAGTCCCTGCTCCAAATGGTCCCGCACCGACTGGGGACACTCATCCCAGACATTGAACCTTTGCAAAAGATCAATGGCATCGGCAAAGGTAGTATCGTCCTTGTAGGTGGGGCCGGAAGCGATGACGCTCAGGTCATCCCCGACCACATCCGATAGGATCAAGGAGACCAATGTGGCTCCCTTCTCTGAGCACAGCTGGGCAAAGCGCCCGCCCTTCACTTGGCAGACGTGCTTGCGGACGGTATTGATCTGATAGATGTTGCCGCCCCACTTCATCATGATTTGATTCAACTTGAACATGTCGTCGATGCTAATCCCCTCGGCAGGAGCTGTGAAGAGGGCGGAGCCGCCGCCAGAGATCATAAAGACGATGAGCACTTTTTCATCAGGCTTGATAGCATCCACCATATCCAGGATCTTGCGGGAGACCTCTACATTAATTTCCCGGGGCTCTGGATGGAAGGCCTGATAAACCGGTACGCTCTCCAGCTCCACCAGGTTAATCTCATCACCGGCTTTGGTGATCACCAGTCCATCGTCGGGTGTAATGATTTCTTCAAAGGCCCGGGCCATGGGTGTAGAGGCCTTGCCGATGCCGAACAGGAGCACCCGGTCAAATCCGGACAACGGAAGCTCCAATTCACAGATGCGGAGAGTATCGGCATCAACAGATAAGTTGCGCTTGATTGCCTCAGTCGGATCGGCCACCTTGACGGCAGCATGGATCATCTCTTTGGCTATCTCTCGATATTTCTCATAGAGCAAGATGTTTCCCTCCCCTATTACTGGAACCTGCCTCAAGGCGACGGCCTTGTCTGAAGCAGCATCCTTTTACGTCCGTTTCCCATCGGTCATTTCTAAGTACTTTGGCGGGAGAAAGGCAGATTCCTGCTCAAAAGTGGATGGCCGAGGAAAAAGGACCGGCAGCCAACTGATGAATTCTTTCTTAAAGGGAAAATTCCTGCACAGGAGAGGGGGAGCTTGTGCCCCCGGTTACTTCTCCCGCCGCATAAAGACCGGAAACGATCTGACCGCGGCGGTCAAGGGCAGCCTTGTTGATGACCAGGCCGCCCATGGTGCATGGGGTCGTCTCAATCAAGACAGCGGGATCCCTTTGTTCATGGTTGGAGTGTAACAAGAGTTTGGTGCGGGGGTTCGTACAAGAGGAGAAGCTATTGGTTAAGGGGAACAATGGCGGCAAGGCCAGTGTACGGGGGTGGCAAAGTGGCATCTAGATTCAAAGCCAAAGTTAGCGGGGTGGTTCAGGGAGTCGGCTATCGGGCCTTTGTCTGTCGGCAGGCTCGGGCTTTGGGCGTTAAGGGATATGTGCGCAATCTTTACGATGGCAGTGTTGAGATCGTAGCTGAGGGCCCTGAGGAAGTCCTGCGTCTTTTCCTAAAGGCCTTGCGGACAGGTCCTCTGAGGGCTCACATCGAAGAAGTCCATATGGAGTGGCAAGGAGCCGAAGGCTCTTTTACCGGCTTTGAGCCTCGCTGGTGAAGCCGCGGCATCTTTTGAAATGGGGGCAAGGAAATGATCTTAGCGGTCGATATCGGCAATACCCATACAGTGTTAGGCCTTTTCCGGGGGGAAGACCTCATTGCGAACTGGAAGCTCCAGACGGACAGCCGTCGGACAGAAGACGAAATGGGGAGCTATCTCCTGTCCTTTTTCCGCGAGGGCGGAGTCGACAAAGATGAAATCCAAGGAGTGGTCGTCTCCTGCGTTGTGCCGCCCATCATGCATGCTTTCGAGG